>NZ_JAVKVB010000017.1:0-72156 GCF_031460975.1 Thermosynechococcus sp. HY213
ATTGATGGCGTCTTCGTGCCCCCTGACCCCTCAGGAACCGTCTATTTCTGTGAGGTGCAGTTTCAGCGCGATAACAGCTTCTACGAACGCTTCTTTGCAGAAATCTTTCTCTACTTGCGTGTGTATCGCCAGACCTTCTCTGATTGGCAAGCGGTGGTTATTTATCCCAATCGCCAAGCAGAACAAGAGTGTTTTGAGCCGTATCAATTGTTAGTGAATAGCGATCGCCTGCATCGGGTCTATCTGAATGAACTTGGGTCACTTGAGGCGTTGCCATTGAGCCTAGCCCTGATGCAGCTCACCGTGTTACCCGAAGCAGAGATGCCGACAGCAGCACGGTTGCTGGCAGAGCGGACTCGCACAGAGGCAGTGCCAAGGCCAGAAGTCATAATGGAGTTAATCACCACCATTGTGTTGTACAAGTTTACGGAGCTGAGTCGCGAGGAGGTGCTGCGCATGCTGGGGTTTACCACTGAGGAACTGAAGCGGACGCGATTTTATCAAGAGGTTTATGCTGAGGCACGAGAGGATGGATTACAGCAAGGATTACAACAAGGACTACAGCAAGGACTACAACAAGGACTACAGCAAGGACTACAGCAGGGATTGCAACAAGGATTGCAACAAGGACTACAGCAAGGACTGCAACAAGGATTGCAACAAGGACTACAGCAAGGAGAAGCAGCCGTTGTCCTACGGCAGTTAAGGCGGCGGTTTGGTAGTGTGCCCAATGACCTTGAAGAACGGATTCGTCAGCTCTCTCCCGATCAAATCGAAGCGTTGGCAGAAGCACTTCTAGACTTCACTGACCTAGAGGCAGTGTCTGATTGGCTCGATCACTCCGCCTAAGAATACTGCCTCGCGTGTTGATCTATTGGGTTGACATGCCCTAGACCCAAGAGGGGTAACATCGGCTGTTAAAATTTGTGATGGACTATCCATACGTGCAGCATTTTTGCCCTTAGGAGAGAACTGATTTGAGCGAAGCAGCCGTTGCCATTGTCACTGGTGCCTCACGGGGAATTGGTCGGGCGATCGCCCTCGAACTGGCGAAAGAAGGAGCCACTGTAGTTGTCAACTACGCCCGTTCTGCTGAAGCTGCCCTTGAAGTGGTGCAAATGATTGAACAGCAAGGGGGAACAGCGATCGCGATTGCTGCCGATGTATCTATCCCTGAGCAGGTCGATACCCTTGTGGCCAAAACGGTGGACACCTATGGCCGCGTCGATGTGCTGGTCAACAATGCCGGCATTACCCGCGACACGCTGCTGCTGCGCATGAGCCTCGAGGATTGGCAGGCGGTGATTAACCTGAACCTGACGGGGGTCTTCCTGTGTACCCGTGCGGTGAGTAAACTGATGCTCAAGCAAAAGCGGGGACGAATTATCAACATTGCTTCGGTAGCCGGGCAAATGGGCAACCCTGGCCAAGCCAACTACAGTGCTGCCAAAGCAGGCGTGATTGGGTTTAGCAAAACTGTGGCCAAAGAACTCGCCAGTCGGGGCATTACCGTGAATGCCGTTGCCCCCGGTTTTATTGCCACTGAGATGACCGCTGGACTCAAGGCAGAGGACATTCTTAAATTCATTCCCCTAGGGCGGTATGGCGAACCCACAGAGGTGGCAGGGATGGTGCGCTTTTTGGCCTTGGATCCGGCAGCCGCCTACATTACGGGGCAAGTCTTCAATGTGGATGGTGGTATGGTGATGGCCTAGGCGCCTTGGAGTAGTGCAGCAACCCATGACCGACGCGATTACCCTCCCCAGTCAATACGATCCCAAGCAAACCGAGGCCAAATGGCAACAGCTTTGGGAAAGCAGTGGTGTCTTTCACGCCGATCCCAACCACCCTGGCAAGCCCTATTGCATTGTCATTCCGCCTCCGAATGTCACCGGCAGTTTGCACATGGGTCACGCCTTTGAGCACGCCCTGATTGATGTGCTGATTCGCTATCACCGCATGATTGGTCGCAACGTCCTCTGGCTGCCGGGGACAGACCATGCCAGTATTGCTGTTAGCACGATTTTGGATCAACAGTTGCACGCGGAGGGCACCAACCGCTTTGCCTTGGGACGAGAGGCCTATCTGCAGCGGGCTTGGGCGTGGAAGGAGTCATCGGGCAATACGATTGTCGGCCAAATTCGTCGCTTGGGACTGTCGGTGGATTGGTCGCGCGAACGCTTCACCATGGACGAGGGGTTGTCGCGGGCGGTGCTGACCGCCTTTAATCGCCTCTATGAAGCAGGGCTGATCTATCGCGGTAAGTATTTGGTGAACTGGTGCCCCGCCAGTCAATCGGCAGTCTCGGATTTAGAAGTGGAAAACCGTGAAGTACAGGGGCATCTCTGGCATTTTCGCTATCCGCTGACGGATGGCTCAGGATATTTGGAGGTGGCGACGACCCGGCCAGAAACGATGCTGGGAGATACAGCGGTGGCGGTTCACCCTGAGGACGATCGCTATCGCCATTTGATTGGCAAAACGCTGCGGCTTCCCCTGATGAATCGGGAAATTCCCATTATTGGCGATCCCTTAGTAGATCCGACCTTTGGCACCGGCTGTGTGAAAGTCACCCCAGCCCACGATCCCAATGATTTTGTCATGGGGCAACGCCATCACCTACCCATGATTAACCTGATGAATAAGGATGGCACCCTCAATGAGAATGCTGGCGAGTTTGCAGGTCTGGATCGCTTTGTGGCGCGTAAACAGGTGGTGGCTCGCCTAGAGGCAGAGGGCTTTTTGGTACGGGTGGAGGACTATAAACACACCGTTCCCTATAGCGATCGCGGCAAAGTCCCCATTGAACCGCTCCTCTCTACTCAATGGTTTGTGAAAATTCGTCCCCTCGCGGATGCTACCCTCAAGGCACTGGATAAAAAGCACTCCCCCCGCTTTATCCCCGATCGCTGGGCAAAGGTCTATCGCGATTGGCTGGTGAACTTACGGGATTGGTGTATTTCACGGCAACTGTGGTGGGGGCATCAAATTCCCGCTTGGTATGTGGTCAGTGAAACCGAAGGCGAAGTGCGCGATGACACGCCCTTTGTGGTGGCCATGGATGAGGCCGCTGCCCGCGCCAAGGCGATCGCCCAATTTGGCAAGGAGATTCAGCTCCAGCAGGATCAGGACGTACTGGATACGTGGTTTTCCTCTGGTCTATGGCCCTTTTCTACCCTCGGCTGGCCCGATGATACGCCAGACTATCGCTGCTATTACCCCAACACCACCCTTGTGACCGGGTTTGACATCATCTTTTTCTGGGTGGCGCGGATGACTATGATGGGGCAGTACTTCACGGGTAAAATCCCCTTCCGCGATGTCTATATCCACGGCTTGGTGCGGGATGAAAACAACAAGAAAATGTCCAAGTCTGCCAACAATGGCATTGACCCGCTGATCTTAATTGAAAAATACGGTACTGATGCGCTGCGCTATAGCTTGGTCAAGGAAGTGGTAGGCGCCGGTCAGGATATTCGCTTGGCCTACAACCGCAAAACCGATGAATCGGCAACCGTCGAGGCGGCTCGCAACTTTGCCAACAAGCTCTGGAATGCCTCTCGCTTTGTGTTGCTGAATCTAGAGGGACAAACCCCCAGCCAGTTGGGGACACCACAGCGGCGGGACTTGGCGGCCAGCGATCGCTGGATTCTCAGTCGCTACCACACGGCCATTCAAACCACCCGCGAACGCATTGAAAGCTATGGCCTTGGGGAGGCGGCTAAGGGACTCTACGAATTCATCTGGGGGGATTTTTGCGACTGGTACATTGAACTGGTGAAACCCCGTTTGCAAGGGGAAAACGCCAAAGCTAAGCGCACGGCGCAACAGGTGCTAGCCACGGTTCTCGATGGTATCCTGAAGCTGCTCCATCCTTTCATGCCCCACATCACCGAGGAAATTTGGCACACGCTGCATCAGGTGGGAGACAGTGAAGTTTTAGCGGTACAACCCTACCCGAAAGTGAATCGCCGCGCCATTGACCCTGACCTTGAAGCCCAATTTAGCCTTTTGATTGAAACCATCCGCACCCTTCGCAATCTGCGGGCAGAGGCAGGGATTAAGCCGGGATTGTATATTACGGCCTTGATTGAGGCCAGTGCTGAGGAAGCACCGATCTTTGAGGCTGGGGCGGCAGATATTCAACACCTAGCGCGCCTTGAGTCGCTAACCATTGGCACCGACCTGCAAATTCCGCAGCAGGTGTTTAGTGGTGTGGTTGGCAAAAGCGAGGTGCTCATTCCCCTAGCGGGGGTCGTGGATGTGGCAGCCTTGGTGGCCAAACTCCAGCAGGAGGGCGATCGCCTGACCAAAGACATTCAATCTTTAACGGCTCGCCTCAACAACCCCAATTTTGTTAACAAAGCCCAACCAGAGGTGGTGGCTACGGCTCAGGCGCAACTGACCGCTGCCCAACAGCAACTCGCGATTATTCAGCGCCGACTCCAGTCGCTAAGTGCCGATGCCTAAACCCAACCCTGATCAGTAGAAAACAGCACCGCAAGCAGTTGAAGCCTACTTGTGTGATCGCTCGCCTCATTAACGTGCAATAAAAAATAGGGGGGTGTTTCCCCCCCCTAAAATGGACTGAGAAAATCTCAGCCTCAATAGCGATAGCCGCCGTAGCCGCTGTTGGCCTGATTGGGCTTGTAGACAATAAAGCCCATCACTTGGCACTGCTTGATATTGTCAAAGGCCACCACCCGGATAAAGCAGTTAGGATATTCCGAGCGGCACTGCTGCACCTCGTTGAGCACCTCTTGGGCATTGGTGCAGTTAAACAGGGGCAGCTTCCACATCGTCCAGTAGTGAATCTCAGCATCAGAGGTTTCGTTGAACTCTACGCAGGGGTGGTAACCCTGATCAATCGCGTACTGGATTTGCCGCATAATTTGGGCATCACTGAGGGGAGGCAGGTAGGAGAAAGTTTCGTAACGACGTTCTTTGGGCAGTGTTTTCATAGGTTCCTCAATTGGTTCACAGTCAACAAACTATTCAGGGGTTTCTGGATTGCTGCTTTCAACATTGGCTTCCGCCACTTGGGTCATCCGCTCCAGTTGTCGACAGCGGTGTTGCAAGTTGGCCTGCTGGATGCCCGCACGTAACATTTCCGGTAGATAGTCCGCCACCATTTCCGCGAGATGTTCGCGTACCGTGAGGATGCGAAAACCGAGATCGGGCTGTTCGCGAAAGAGAGCTTCCAAGTAGCGTTCACCATCTTGGATACTTTCTTGACTCGTGAACTGGTGTAGCCAGAGCGATCGCGGTGGATCGGTTTCGGCCAGTTGCCCAATCACGGTTCGCACGGCCTGATAGGTGAGATAACTCATCAGGGTTTTGGTGGTTTGCTTCGCAATGTGCTTGACATCCATAGACCTACGGGGAAATCGTTGCCGTAGCTCCGATTGAACCCCAACTGCACCACCTAGATCGTGTCTTGCGCTTCAAACTCGAACTTGATTTCTTTCCAGAGTTCGCAGGCAGCAGCCAGTTCTGGACTCCAGCGAGCGGCTTCGCGGATGATGTCGCTGCCTTCGCGCATCAGGTCACGACCTTCGTTGCGGGCTTGGATGCAGGCTTCAAGGGCGACCCGGTTCGCAGTTGCCCCCGGTGCATTCCCCCAAGGGTGACCAAGTGTGCCGCCCCCAAATTGCAGCACAGAATCATCACCAAAAATGTCCACCAGTGCGGGCATGTGCCAGACGTGAATGCCACCAGAAGCCACCGCCATCACTCCTGGCATCGAGGCCCAGTCTTGGGTGAAGTAAATGCCACGAGAGCGATCCTGCTCAATGTAGTTTTCCCGCAACAGATCGATAAAACCAAGGGTGATGGCTTTATCCCCTTCCAGCTTACCGACAACGGTACCGGTGTGGATGTGGTCACCCCCAGACATCCGCAAGCACTTGGCCAAGACCCGGAAGTGGATGCCGTGGTTTTTCTGACGGTCAATCACAGCGTGCATAGCGCGGTGAATGTGCAGTAGCATGCCATTGTCACGGCACCATTTGGCCAAGGTAGTGTTGGCAGTGAACCCTGCGGTCAGGAAGTCATGCATGATGATGGGCATTTCCAGTTCTTTGGCAAACTCTGCCCGCTTCAGCATTTCCTCGCAAGTGGGAGCGGTTACGTTGAGATAGTGGCCTTTGATTTCGCCAGTTTCGGCCTGGGCTTTGTGAATGGCATCGGCAACGAAGAGGAAGCGATCGCGCCAGCGTTGGAAGGGCTGGGAGTTGATGTTTTCGTCATCTTTGGTGAAGTCCAGACCACCGCGCAGACATTCATAAACGGCACGGCCATAGTTTTTCGCCGACAGACCCAGTTTCGGCTTGATCGTGCAGCCCAAGAGGGGACGACCATATTTATTCAATTTGTCGCGCTCCACTTGAATCCCGTGGGGGGGGCCTTGGAAGGTTTTCAGGTAAGCCACCGGAATCCGCAGGTCTTCTAGACGCAGCGCTTTGAGGGCTTTGAAACCAAACACGTTCCCCACAATGGAGGTCAGCATGTTGGTGACGGATCCTTCTTCAAAGAGATCCAGCGGGTAGGCAATGTAGGCGATGAACTGATTATCTTCACCCGGCAGGGGTTCGATGTCGTAGCAGCGACCTTTGTAGCGATCCAAGTCGGTCAGCAGGTCGGTCCACACGGTGGTCCATGTCCCTGTCGAGGATTCTGCGGCAACGGCGGCGGCAGCTTCCTCAAAGGGCACGCCCGGCTGCGGGGTCACACGAAAGGCCGCTAGAATATCGGTATCTTTGGGAGTGTAATCAGGGGTGTAATAGGTCAGGCGGTAGTCTTTTACCCCTGCCTGATACCCAGCTTTCTGGGATTTGGATTGCGTATAGGCCATAGACGTTTTTCCTCTTTAACAGTGACTGTGCCGAATAGAGCAATCTCTACGGGCAACCTTTGCAATGGGTAGTGTGAACGCTACGATTCCCCCAAAATGGGGCAAAATTGAGCAATGCAAAACTCAGCGAGATGATGCAACCATCCGCAAGCCTGTGATATCGTCGTAGGTCTTATGCTTAAGCATCAGCTTAGTTGATACCCAATGCAATAACTTTTGCTTTGGAGATTCTTAATTATTCTATAGGTTTGGGTTATCAATCTTTAGAGTTGTTTATAGGTTTCTAATCAGAGGCGCACAACCATAGTGCTCTGTCTATTCAAAAACGATTGAGGATTATCTGAAATCAATTGAATGGCGTTCATGGGGGGCGATCGCTCTATTGTTTTTGCAAAAAAGGGAGTGGAATTTCTATGAGTCCGATCATTCAATGGTATCCCGGCCACATTGCTAAGGCAGAACGCGCCCTTAAGGAACAACTGAAACAGGTGGATGTGATCTTAGAAGTGCGGGATGCACGGATTCCCCTGGCCAGTTACCATCCCCAAATTCGTCAGTGGGCTAGTGGCAAGCACCGCCTCTTAGTGCTCAATGGCATGGACAGGATTAGCGATCGCGATCGCCAGCAGTGGCTGACATGGTTTGAGACCCAAGGAGAAACCGTCTTTTTCACCAATGCGCAGCGGGGTGAAGGGATTCGCCAACTCCAACAGGCGGCGGTGCGGGCAGGGACTGCCATGAATCAACGCCGTCAACAGCGGGGCATGCAAGTAAGAGCCGTACGGGCTGTGGTTCTGGGGTTTCCCAATGTGGGCAAGTCAGCACTGATTAATCGCCTTTTGCGGCAGCGGGTGGTTGAGAGTGCCGCTCGGCCGGGGGTAACCCGGCAACTGCGCTGGGTACGTTTGTCTCCCACCTTGGAACTTTTGGATGCCCCCGGGGTCTTGCCGATGAATTTTAAGAATCAAGAGGCGGCGGTAAAACTGGCCATTTGCGATGACATTGGCGAAGCTGCCTACGACCCTTGTCGCGTGGCACCAATTCTTGTTGAGCTACTGCACCAGTTGGGACACGCCGATCGCCTCAGCGATCGCTACGGTTTAGCCGTTACCGACACGGGTGAAACCTATCTTCATGATCTCGCCACTAACCGCTACCATGGTGACTTAGAACGGGCAGCCCGACAACTGTTGCAAGACTATCGCCGCGGTTACTTGGGGGCGATCGCCCTTGAGCGTCCCCCTTTGCAAGATAATATGTAAGTATTTCTGCAATTCTAATTGCTGTGCCATGAAAACACTGATGATTACTGTGGGCAACCGACAGGTGGGCTGGCGGTGCAAAGACGGTATTGTGCGCAATTTTGGAGCTGATGGTGATCCTGCCCGTAAGGGGAATGCGCCACCTCACCTGAGTGAGTTGTACGAGGAATTTGGCATCCAACGGGGTTTTCATGATCCTGAGGCAAAGCACCGCCACAACGTGCGCTATTTAAGTGAAATCGTTTATCGGCATTGTCAAGCTAAGAATGACTTTTCACCCGTGGTTTTGCTGCTGGATGAGCAAATCTTGGCAGCACACTATGCCACGCCAACGGAACCTGCGGAGGTGATTCTCTGGGGAACAGATCAGCCAGAGTCGGTCGGCTGGCAATTTTACGCCATGGATACTTGCTGGTTGGCGCAGTTGATGGCAGGGGCGATTCGGCAGCGCTATCCCCACCTCAACGTCACGGTTTGGAACTGTCCGGTTGATGTGAATCAGAGGCAAGCCCTGTGGGACTTCACGGAAAAGCAGTTAGAGCAATATATTAAGCGTCTGCCAGAGAACGCGGCTGGCAATTGGCAGTTGCAAATTCAAACAAAGGGGTCTGTCCCTCAAATGGCAGATGCTTTGAACATGATTGCGGCAGTTCTCATGCGTCAGTATCCCGTTAGGAAAATTATCCCGACAGAGCCAAAACCGTTCTTTGATCCAAGCAATCAGTCTGCTCGCAGTGCTGAATCTCTTGAAGAGGTGTCTTTAGGTGAGGTCTTTTGGCCACTGGAACGCCAGCGGATTGCCACAGCATGGAAACGGGGCGACTTTGCTGCCGCAAAGGTACTCCTTGAAGCCCATCGCGATCGCCATGAAGCGCTCTATCAGTTGGCCGATCGCCTTGCCTTAGCAACAAACTGGAGTATTCAAGATTTTCTCAAGGGAATTCAGGGGGAACGCTGGCTGGATCAAGGGTCTACGAGAGCAGTGGCTCGCAAAGATCAACGGCAGCAGTGGCGCGAGGCGACGGTCAATCGTTGTCCCAATAGTGAAACGGCCACCAGCAAGTTCTTGAAAATTTGCGAATTTGAGCTATTGATTGATCTGAGCTTGCAGCAGGCGAACTATACCCTCGCCTTTATGCAATTTGCCCAGATGCTTGAACGGCTCCTGTTTTGGCGATGCGAACAGGAAGATTGGCGCACTCAGGGGCACTTAGGTGAGGAATTTTTGCAGGAGGGCAACTATCGTGATCCGACATTGGGGGTGCTGTGGCGAGCCTGGGCAAAAGCGGAGCAGCGATCGCCCGCTGATGACCTTGTTAAAAAGCTGGGGACGGTCAATGAATATCGCAATGGCGTTGTTCACCGCAATCGAGCGATCGGCCGTAAAGAGTTGACTCAGTTGGCCGGTGTTTCCCCAGAGACATCCCCAGCAGAAATTCATCAAGGGCTGTTAAATGTCCTTTGCCAAGTTCTCAATCAAGAACAAATGCCAGAAAAAGGGGTGGCGCGATCGCTCTACGAGTGGGGACTAGAGCAACTGAAGTAATCCCAATCCCAGCCTAAGCAGCAATCTCCACACCAAAAACCTCTTGGAAGACTTTGCCCACCTTGTAGCCGGAGTCAATTGACTCAAGGGGATCCTTGCGCAGACGGTGCCGCAGACACAGGACAATCACTCGTGAAATATCCTCGACGGTAACATCGCTGCGTCCCTCAAAGGCGGCCAAGGCCTTGGCAGCGCGGTTGGTGACAATGTCTCCCCGCAAGCCATCCACATCTAGCTCGGCACAGACTTGGGAAATTTTCACCCGCAGTTCGTAGTCAATTGTGACACTCGGCAAGAGGGCTTGGGCAGCAACTAGCTTGGCTTGCAGCGCTTCCTGTTGAGCTTGGTATTTGGCCAAAAAGGCTTCGGGGTTTTGATCAAATTGCGATCGCTGCTCAACAATTTCTACCCGCAGGGTGGCATCCTTAACGGTGCGAATCTCGGCGTGCATGCCAAAGCGATCCAATAGTTGCGGTCGCAGTTCCCCTTCTTCGGGGTTACCAGAGCCAACTAAGACAAACCGTGCTGGGTGACGAATTGAAATACCTTCGCGCTCAACGGTATTCCAGCCGGAGGCAGCGGCATCCAGCAGCACATCCACCAAATGGTCGTCGAGCAGGTTCACCTCATCCACATAGAGAATGCCGCGGTTAGCCTTCGCCAAAAGACCCGGTTCAAACGCTTTCACCCCCTCCGCAAGGGCTTTTTCAATATCAATGGTGCCGCAAACCCGATCCTCAGTTGCCCCCAAGGGCAGATCCACCATCGGCACTTTTTTCTTAATGGTGTGAAGGGGTTCACCCGCCGCCACCGCCACCTTCACTGCGTCGCTCATGAGATCGGGATCGTTAGGATGACTGTTGAAGGGGTCATCGGCCACCACCTCAATTTCCGGCAGCAGATCCGCGAGGGCGCGAATGGTGGTTGATTTGCCCGTGCCGCGATCGCCCATAATCATCACCCCACCAATTTTGGGGTCAATGACATTGAGCAACAATGACAGTTTCATTTCGTCCTGACCGACAATTGCCGTAAAGGGAAAAACAGGCCGACGAGGGACAGCAGTCGCAGTCACAGGCATCACATCGCAAAAACAGCATTGATTATTGTGCCACATTGCGCTTGCGCTGCCACAGCAAAATTTTTCCGCAAAATCCTAGCCCTAGGTGGAGGAACTGTGATACCCTAAGTAGGAACAATTAAGGAGCTAGGCGCTCTCATTGCTTTTGCTCCATTACGTCCATGCAGGTTCTCAATTAGCAACAATCGCTGTGAACCCATCCAGTTATTTTACACCACTAATCAAGGCAGGGGCTTTGCGTACCCTTGGGGGACGTAGACCTCAGTTGCGAGCGGTTTCTCACGCCCGACTGTCCATTTTTGAATCGTGTTGTTTTTAAGCTGCCGAAGGGAGGTTTCTTTATGTCCGTGCGTTTATATGTGGGCAATCTGCCGCGTGAACTGAGCCGCGAAGAGCTAGAAGCCCTATTTAACCAAGAAGTGGGCGAAGTGGGCACCACCAAACTAATTACCGATCGCAAGACTGGTAAGTGCCGCGGTTTCGGCTTTGTCACCGTTGAATCCGAGGAAGTGGCGGATCAGGTGATTGAGAAACTCAACGGCTACACCTTTAAGGACAATCCCCTCAAGATTGAGAAAGCCAACGAGAAGCCCAAATCTGAAGCTAAGGAAAATAAGGAAAAAGAAGAAACAGTGGCCGAAAAGCCCACTCCCAGCAACCGCAATAATCGCAAAAATAATAAAAACAATGGGCGGCGTACCCCAGCCAATTCGGCGCCGGCTGAATATAGCTCCATGGATACCGAGGCGGCTCAACCGGATCCCCGCTGGGCAGATGCCTTAGCACAGCTTAAGGAACGGCTCCTCGCCCAAAGCAGCAACGCTTAAAGGTTTTAGGCAGTTTCTATGACGGTGGATCCCTGGCCATTTGTGACCCCGGGTATCCCCGATGATCTCTTTGAGCGCTTACCAGGTATTCCCCTCACCCAACGGGAAACGCGATTATTGATGCTTTCCTATTTGCGGCTTGAGCCGGACTCTTGTCTTTGGGATGTGGGCGCGGGCACGGGTACGATCGCTGTTGAGGCAGCACGCTTGGCGAAGCGGGGACAGGTGATTGCCATTGAACGGGATGAGGAAGTCGTTGATCTGATCCAACGCAATTGCGATCGCTTTGGCGTCAAAAATGTGCAAATTGTTGCTGGTTCGGCTCCAGATTGCTTTCCCCAGTTACGTCGCACCCCGCAGCGCATTTGTCTCGAGGGGGGGCGCCCGATTAAGGAAGTTTTGCTGCAAGCGTGGGAGTATCTTGCGCCCGGTGGTCGCTTGGTGGCGATCGCCAGCAGTTTAGAAAATCTCTATGCCCTCTCTGAAGGGTTCGCGACAGTCCAAGCCCGCAGCCTAGAGGTGGTGCAATCGGTCATCAATCGCCTAGAAACGCGGGGCGGCCACCAAATTTTTGCAGCAGTGGAACCGATCTTTATTCTCAGTGGCGAGAAAATTTCCTAATGGGCAGCGGGCAACTGTGGGTGGTGGGTACCCCCATTGGCAATCTTGAGGATATAAGCGCTCGTGCCCTGCGCATTCTCAAGGCGGTGGATCTCATTGCTGCGGAGGATACACGCCACACCGGCCGCCTGTTACAGCATTTTGGCATTACCACACCCCAAATCAGTCTCCATGAGCACAATACCCAACAGCGCGTGCCCCAACTGCTTCAGCGCCTAGAGGCGGGTCAACAGATTGCCTTGGTTAGCGATGCAGGGTTACCGGGGGTGTCGGATCCCGGTTATGAACTGATCACGGCCTGTATTGCCGCAGCCATTCCGGTCACACCGATTCCCGGCGCGAATGCTGCCTTAACAGCCTTAATGGCCGCAGGATTACCGATGAATCGCTTTTGTTTTGAAGGGTTTTTGCCGACTAAGGGGCGCGATCGCCAGCAGCGATTAGCAGCACTGAAACAGGAAACGCGCACAATTCTTCTCTACGAAGCCCCCCATCGCTTGCTGCAAACGGTAACAGAGTTACGTCAAATCTTGGGGAGCGATCGCCCCCTCGTCCTCGCCCGCGAACTCACGAAGCGCCACGAAGAATTTTGGCGGGGAACCCTCGGCACTGCCTGCACTTATCTACAGGAGCATCCCCCCCGTGGCGAATACACACTGGTTTTAGGCGGTGCCCCTGAACACTCTGTGGCCGTGAATCCCCATCATCTCGCGGACGAATTAGCGACACTTCTTAGCCAAGGCCTTTCCCTTACCCAAGCCAGCCGTCAACTGGCAGATCTCACAGGGCTTTCGCGGCGCGACATCTATCAACTGGGACTCCAGCTCAAACAGGCATCCCCTTGACTTTCCCCCTCAATGGCGGCGGCAACCCATCCACAAACTGGGGATAGACGGGGAGTCGTGGCACTAATTCCCATCCCCACGCCTGTAATTGTTCCCTTAGGGCTGTCACATCGGTATGGGGATAGTCGGGATTGACATGATCCAAGGGAACGATGCCCCCCAAATCGCGAGCGCCCGCGTTTAGGCACGCCCGAAAGACCTCTGGATCTGTGACGAGATTCGCAGGAATTTGAATCGTGATGTCTTCAGGCAAGAGCGATCGCGCCCAGTGTACCACGTTCGGTAATTGCCTCAGATCAAAGGGGGGCAACGCTGCTTCCTGTTGCTGGCCGGGACTGTGGGGCTGCAAAATCACCTCCTGAATATGTCCCCACCGCCGATGACACTCAGCAATGGCCGTGAGCGTTTCTGCCCAATCCTGCGGCTCTTCACCAATGCCCAAGAGCAAGCCCGTAGTGAAGGGAATACCCAGTTCCCCGCCCTGTTCCAGTTGGTGTAAACGCAGTTGCGGATCCTTGCTAGGGGCATGGCGATGGACGCTTTGCAACAACTTCGGTGTTAATTGCTCTAGCATCAGTCCCATCGAGACATTCACCGCCTTGAGAGCGGCCATTTCTGCTCGATTGAGGGGACCCGCATTGGTATGGGGCAGAAATCCCTGATCCAAGGCTAAGGCGGCTAGATCATAGAGACGCTCTAACCATTGGGAACGCTGGGGACTGTTGGGGGCAACTTCGCCACTGAGAATCAAAATTTCTCGCACCTGTTGGGGGTCAAGCCCTGCCAACTGTTGAGCCGCCGCCTCTAAACTCAACCAACCACTCGTGCCAATATCCTGACGGAAGTTGCAGTAGGTACAGCGATTAAAACACTCGTACGTCGGTACAAGAGTAAAAGCTGGACTATAGGTGATGGTGCGATCGCTCATGGAGACTCACGAAAAAGTGCTCTTATCTCAGCACCACTGCGTTCAAGGAGATAATTTCTCAATAACGGGCGATCGCGAACACGTAGAGGGCATGGCCTGCCAATAACGTTAACCACACCAGCGTTACCGTTGGCATAAAGGGTACTGCCGTGGGTTGCACCTGATGCCAAAACCAGCCACCAGAGTTAAAAGCAGCAAAAAGGGCAACATGAACCGCAAAATTCATGCGATCGTCCAAACGGCGATAGCTCGGATCACGGCGATCGGGCTTACGGGGCCAACGGGGAGGCATATAGAGCGTACCTAAATCACTTCCAGCTCGTCGGGGTGCAAATGAGCAATGAACTTGGGACTAAACCGCACCTGAATCGGGTAGTTGGGACTAATGGGACGGCCCTGCCAGTCGCTGAGAATGGCGAAAATCTCCCCTTCCATGCCCTGAATGTCAAAGGGTTCGTTACGGTGATCGGGATGGTGATAGACGATGGTAGGGGTCTTAACGCGTACCCGCAGGCCTACACTTAGGGTTGGTTGCTCTACAACGCTCATTTGCTTGTTGTTCTCCTGGACCGGCAAGGGTTTTATTTTTATCGTCGCATACGGATCGGCAAGGGCGATCGCCCTAGGACAATTGAACATCAATTGTTACCATTGCCGCCCGACCTCTGTCAGTTGGCAGAGGAGATCATCGGATGACCGAGGGAGTTGCCATTGGCGCTTATTGTCATTGGTGGCATGAGGAGTAGAGAGCGCACTTGATGGCGTTTTTCGGGGCTGAGGTATTCCTGCTGGACGGAGCGCCAAGTTTGCCACTGGCGTGTTTGCTCAAGGGCAATCATTTCTGCGAGGCAAGGAGAGGCTTGGCGAAGATTGAGTCCAAGTTGGGTACGGAAAAAGTCATGGAGGACAACGCCATCGTGAAGTGTGCCTAGGAGTTCTTGCAACTGAGCAAAGGCATCTACCTGTTCAGTGAAGGTGTCTCCATAGACACTGCTAAAGAGTTCCATTTGGTAGCGTACCCGCTTGGTTTGCTTGCGTAGATCGTGGAGATCTTCACCCGCTGTTTGCAGCCACTGGGGCGGGTTACTCACCGCAAGGAAAAGGGGGCGATCGCCCTGCCATTCAATGGCCACTTGCCACCCCGGATGCAGTAGCAGTTGACACACCAAGGGCAACAAAATATCTGGGGCAATCAGTTCTGTGGGTAAGTTAGCAATCTCACGATATTGAGGGGCAGCTAGCCATTCTTCTAGCCCCTGTTGCAATTTGCGATAGCGATCGCTGCGCAGCAATTGAAGGGCTTTTTGTAGCAGTTCTGTCCGTTGCTTTTCGAGTTTTTTGATCAGTTTTGCCAGTTGTTGTTGCTCAGGGCGAGGTAGGTGAGGGTAATACTGCTCCTTGAGCGCCAGCATCATCACATCCAAATCCCGTACGGGACTGAGACTGCCGGCGATCGCCCGCACCCGTTGAATGGAGACTCCCTTGGGCAAACGTACGGTATTACAAAACACTTCCAGAGCCGTTCGCAGGCGGCGCAAACCTACCCGCATCTGGTGAATTGCCTCAACGTCGCGATCGCGAATCACCCCCGGCTCGTGTTTGCTAATTTTGCGGTAGTACTTTTCAAAAGCGGCGTACGCGATATGCCCTAGGGTTTCCATAAGACCCCCTCCCTGCTCAACGCCTAAAGGAATACCACTATTAAATTAACGTTTATTAACCAAGGTTACTTTTATCTTAATTTTAACTTAACCATAGTTGTGGCCGAATCATGGCTCAGCAAAAAAAGCCCCGCTCGATCAGAACGGGGATCAGTGAAATCAGTGAAGTAATTCAGTAAGAGCGGAACAAAAAATTGGGAAACTTAGGCAGCCGCTAGATTTTTAGCAACAAAGTCCCAGTTCACCAGTTGGTTGAGGAAGTTATCAATGAAGTCTGGACGGCGGTTTTGGTAGTCGAGATAGTAGGCGTGCTCCCAAACATCAATCGTCAGGAGGGGCACTTGACCGTGAACCAAGGGGTTTTCGGCATTGGGGGTTTTGGTCACTTTCAGCGTACCCGCTTCGAGCACCAGCCATGCCCAGCCGCTACCAAATTGGGTCGCCGCTGCATTTTTGAACTGGGACTTGAACTCATCGTAGCTACCAAAGGCACTGTTGATCCGGGCGGCCACATCACCCGTAGGAGCGCCACCGCCACCGGGCTTGAGGCTATTCCAGAAGAAGGTGTGATTCCACACTTGAGCCGCATTGTTGAAGATGCCCACCTTGGCAGCATCGCCATAGGTCATGCGAATGACATCTTCAAGGGATTTGTCAGCGAGTTCCGTATCTTGAGTCAGTTTATTGAGGTTGTCCACGTAGGCTTTATGGTGCTTGCCATAGTGAAATTCAAAGGTTTTCGCAGACATCCCATAGGGTTCAAGGGCACCCGGATCAAAGGGAAGGGGTTCTTGTACAAATGCCATAGTGCTCAATACCTCTCTAAAGGTGATGCAGGTTTAGGCTACTAGAGATCAGTCATCGCCAAAAGGCACCTAGCAGCAGTGCCCATCGCCTAATTAACAATTCGCAATAATTATATCATCCTCCTTTCCGCTTCAGAAAAGAGCTGTCTCGCAGCATGATATGTTCAGAGGGGTTCTTGGGTCTTGGGTTCTATGGTTGCTTCTGTCCTTCGCCTCGATCAGGTTTTGATTCCTGAGGATGCCCCGATTCGCTTTGGTACCGATGGCTGGCGCGGCATCATTGGCGCTGAGTTTACTTTTAACCGTTTGCTGCGGGCAGCCAAGGCAGCAGCGGCAGTGCTCCATCAAACCTATGGCAAGGGCACAACGCCTCGGATCATTGTGGGCTACGATCGCCGGTTTTTAGCGGAACAGTTTGCCGCAGCCGTTGCCCAATTACTGGCGAGCCAAGGCTATGAGGTGTGGCTTTCAAATTGTGCGGCACCGACCCCCGCCTTTAGTTGGGCCGTCAAAGCAGAGGGAGCCATTGGCGGCTTGGTAATGACGGCAAGTCACAATCCCGCTATCTATGCGGGACTGAAGGTGAAGGGCGCCTTTGGTGGCTCCGTACCCACGACCGTCACCCAAGCCATTGAAGCGCAGTTAGCTCAGGGAGAGCCGCCACCCGTGGGTGAGGCCAAAACAGACTATCAAGCCTTTGATCCGTGGCCCAGCTATTGTGCGGCCTTGCGCACTCATGTTGATCCAAGACCCATTCGTGAGGCGATCGCCAGCGGTAAGCTGCGGATTTGTGCCGATGTTATGCATGGGGTGGCCGCAGGAGGGCTAGAGCGCTTGTTGGATTTAGCGATACCAGAGTTTCGGCGCGATCGCGATCCCCTCTTTGGGGGAGGTGCTCCTGAACCCATTGGCCGTTATTTAACCGCAACCCAAGAGCAACTGCGACAACAACACAGTGCCACCCCAACAGTGTGTTTCGTCTTTGATGGTGATGCCGATCGCCTAGCAGTCATTGATGGCGAGGGGGTGCTGTACACTGCCCAAGAAATTATTCCCATCTTGATTGATCATCTGGCACAACACAGTAGCTACCGAGGGGCTGTGATCAAATCCATTAGCAGTTCTGATCTGGTGGCGCGAGTGGCCGCCCACCATGGTTTAGCGGTGATTGAAACGCCCATTGGCTTTAAGTACATTGGCGATCGCATGCTGGCAGGGGAAGCTGTCCTCTTAGGTGGTGAAGAATCGGGGGGAATCGGCTATGGCCATCATCTTCCTGAGCGAGATGCCTTACTCTCAGCACTGTACCTACTACAAGCCCTAGTGACATCTGGCTTGAGCGTAGGGGAATACTATCAACAGTTGCAGGCAACCACGAATTTTTACAGTGCCTACGATCGCGTTGATCTCACCCTCGCGTCCTTAGCGCAGCGACAACAACTAGAAGCAATCCTAGCAGCGCATCCCTTCACCCAGATTTTGGATAGCCCCGTGAGCCACTGGGAGAGCATTGACGGCTACAAGTTTCATCTAGCTGATGGCGGTTGGTTACTGATTCGCTTTAGCGGCACCGAACCCCTGCTGCGCCTCTACTGCCAAGGGAAAACGCCTGAAGAAGTGCAGCGCATTTTAGAATGGGCAAGTCAATGGGCAGTTGCAGTGGCAGGCTAATCGTTAAAAAAAAACAATCGTAATGGACAACGCATCATGCCACTAGACCCATCCAGCCCAAATTCCGCTGCCACCAGTGCCCGTTCGCCCCTTTCCTTATGGACAAAACTTGCCTTTGGCGCCGGTGATCTCGGAACCGCCATCACGGCCAATTTACAGGTGTTTTTCCTGATGGTGTTCTTGACCAATGTGGCTGGCCTCAATGCGGGCTTGGCAGGCAGTGTGTTGATGATTGGCAAAATCTGGGATGCCATCAATGATCCGATCATCGGCTACCTCAGCGATCGCACCCCTGTGGGCAAGTGGGGACGCCGCCACATCTGGATGATCCTAGCAGCCCTTCCCTTTGGCATTTGCTTTTTCTTGAACTGGTGGGTACCAACGACGGATCAAGGGTTGCTCTTTGGCTACTACGTTCTCATGGGTCTCCTCTTTAACACGTTTTACACCGCAGTCAACCTACCCTACAGCGCCCTAACACCAGAACTGACAGAAGACTACAACGAACGTACTAGTCTGAATAGTTTTCGCTTTGCCTTTTCCATTGGCGGCAGTATTGGCTCGCTGCTGTTGGCGCAAATTCTCTTCCAAGTCATTCAGGAACCCAAAACTCAGTACATTGTCCTGGGGGGCATTGCCGCTGTATTATCTGTGCTGCCCATCTATTGGTGTGTCTGGGGCACACGGGGACGGGTACGGGAGTTTGAACGGCATACCCCCAGCAGTGGCCAAAGCCCTTTACCCTTGAAGACGCAACTGCGGTTGGTCTTTAGCAATCGGCCCTTCCTATTCGTGATGGGCATTTACCTCTGTTCTTGGCTGGCGGTGCAAATTACTGCCTCACTGATTCCCTTTTTTATTGGCGATTGGTTGCAAATGTCCCCCGCTGAATATACGCAAGTGGCGCTGGCGGTGCAATCGACGGCGATGATCATGCTTTTTGTTTGGAGTGCCGTGAGTCGGCGTATTGGCAAGAAGGCGGTCTATTACATGGGCATGGCACTGTGGATGATTGCCCAAGCTGGCTTGTTTTTATTGCAGCCGGGACAAACAACGCTGGTCTATATCTGCGCGATTCTGGCGGGGTTTGGGGTTTCAACGGCCTACCTTGTCCCTTGGTCAATGATTCCCGATGTGATTGATCTCGATGAACTCAACAGTGGCCAGCGGCGGGAGGGGATCTTCTATGCCTTTATGGTGCTACTGCAAAAAATTGGTCTTGCCTTGGGGCTATTTCTCGTCGGTCAGGCCTTGCAGTGGGCAGGCTACCTCTCCAGCGTTGCCGGTGAACCGCGCCCCGTTCAGCCCCCCTCGGCACTGTTGGCAATCCGCATTGCCATTGGACCGCTACCGACTTTTTTTCTCATTATTGGCATTGTTTTGGCCTACCTCTATCCGATTACGCAAGCGGTACACCAAGAGATTCTCTTAAAGCTGCACGCTAAACGGCAAGGAGAGGCTAGTGCATGAAGGGCTGGTACGTGGGCGATCGCGCTTTTGTTTGGGGGGAGCGCACCTACATCATGGGGATCTTAAATATCACCCCTGACAGTTTTAGCGATGGCGGTGACTTTTTTAATCCCGCCAGTGCCGTTGCCCATGCCTTTGAGATGGTGGCGGCAGGGGTTGATGTCATTGATATCGGCGGTGAGTCCACCCGTCCGGGCGCCAGTGAAGTGCCCATTAGTGCTGAGTTAGCGCGGGTGTTGCCCGTGATTGAGGGCATCCGTCAGCAGTCGCAGATTCCCATTTCCATTGATACCACCCATGCGGTGGTGGCGCGCGCAGCGGTTGAGGCAGGGGCGAATATTGTCAACGATGTCTCCGGCGGGCAGGCGGATCCGGAAATGTTTGCCACGGTAGCGGCATTGGGGGTGCCCTATATCCTCATGCATCGGCGGGGAACGCCAGCCACCATGCAGCACTTAACAGACTACGGGGATTTGATTGGTGATTTGCTTCGCTATTTTCAGGAACAAACGCAGCGGGCGATCGCCAGCGGCATTCCCCCCGAGCATCTGATGATTGATCCCGGTATTGGCTTTGCCAAAACCACGCCCCAGAATCTCACCCTTTTACGAGAACTGCGACAATTTCACAGCCTTGGCTATCCTCTCCTGCTGGGGCCATCGCGCAAACGCTTTATTGGTGACGTGCTGAACCTGCCCAATCCTAAAGACCGGGTTTGGGGTACTGCAGCGGTCTGCTGTCATGCCATTGCCCAAGGGGTCGAGATGGTGCGTGTCCATGATGTGGCGGCCATGGTGCAGGTGTGTCGGATGGCCGATGTGCTCTGGCGATCGCCCTAGGGAGACTCAAGCCACTTGAGGACACCCACCGCTATGAGAAAAAGACTCGCCAAGCCCTCTAAATAAGGGCCAAAGCGCAAGGGGGTTTGTTCGCGGAGTTGCTGCCCCAACCAAAAGCCACTACCAATGCAGACCCAACTGGTTACTGTACTCGCTATCACAGCACTAGCGATCGGTAACTGTGCCAAACCCGCAGCTACCCCTGTAGCAAAGTTCGTCAGGGTCAATGCTAAACCCAACAGCAGCGACTGGTAGAGCGTGAAGTCATAGGCATAGTCAAGAATTGGTAATAAGTTCGGCTTTGTGGTTTTAGAGGGATGATTCAAGTTGAGCCAGACTCCCCCCAGTGCCGATGCCCCCATGACTATTAGTAAGCCACTGCCAAGCCGTTGTGTCCAAATCAACGGCACATACTGCTGCACCCACCCACCCAACCCCATGGCTAAAAAGGTACTGCTACCCGAAAGAGCCGCAATCAGAGCATTCCCCAGCCAACTCATACGATAGCGGCGCAGACCATAGCTAACGGCCACGCTAAAGTTATCCATATTGGTGGCAAAACCAAAGAGTAGGGAGGCGATCGCGACTGGGAGCATTGGAACCTCTCAAGAATTCACCCTGAGCATAAGCGATTTCTAAGGACAAAGGCACCTGTTAATTAGGATGGTCTGGCGGGGCGATCGCAAATTTTCTGGGTGGATGCATATCCCTAACAACAGCAATGGATAACCAGATGTATACCCTTGCGAGGTGATCCCATGAATCTTCTCCAAGAACTCCTACAAACCGTTGAAATTGGCACCCCCCAAACCTTTGGTGGCATGACGCTGTTTCCTCTGCTGCGCCCGATTGTGGCAGAACCCGACTATTGGACGCTGACGGAAGCAATGAACCAAAACCTGCTGAAGATTACCGAGGTGTCTGAAGGGGGGCATGTGCCTGAACTCCTGTGCCATAACTGGAGCGATCGCTCGGTACTGCTTGTGGATGGGGAAGAACTCGTCGGTGCCAAGCAAAACCGTATTCTTAACCTCACAGTACTGGTGCCCGCCCACACTGATCTGAAAATTCCCGTTTCCTGTGTTGAACGGGGTCGCTGGCACTACCGCTGCCGTGAGTTTGCCGCTGCTGATCGCGCCTACCATGCCACAGGGCGCGCCAAGAAACTTCGCTATGTTACAGAGTCGTTGAAACGCAGGGGAAGCCGCCTTGCTGATCAGGGGGAAATCTGGGCGGATGTCGATGACCATCTGCTTTTCTTTGCTTGCAAGTCCGCCACCGATGCCCTCGCTGATGTTTATGAAAAGGAAGCCCACTCCCTCGATGAGTACGTCCAAGCATTTCGGGCGATCGCCCAGCAGATTGGTGCGCTTTTCGTCGTGCACGGTCAAATTTTGGGCTTGGAACTCTTTGACTTCCCTGCTACCTTTGGCAAACTGCTCCCCAAATTCAGCCGCAGCTACGGCCTTGAAGCCCTGAAACCCTCTCTTTCTCACGGTTCAGAAGTCACAACTGCCGATGCTAAAACCTTTTTGACGACTGTGGCGGCTGCAACGGCTGAAACCTTTGAGGCCTTGGCCGAAGGCACGGATGTGCGGCTCACCCATCCCGAAGTCATTGGTAGTGCCCTTGTGGCCAAGGGGCGAGTAGTGCACTTGAGCGCCTTTCCCACCGAGATCACCCAGTCCAAACGCCGGCGGTCAGGTTGGGAAATTTAAGTCCTAGGGACAATTGCTGCGCCCCGGTGCCGGCACACACAACTCCCATTCCGCATTGAAGGGTTCGTAGCCGAGAGCCACCCCCGCCCGTTCTGCTTGGTAGCGCACCTCCTCAAAGCAGTCAAAGCCATCGGGGCGCACGGCAATAATAATGTACTCGCGATCGCGCTGACGGCGGAGATTGGCCAACAAAATGGCCAGTGGCGAGGTCGGTTTGGCCAGATCTGCTGCCCGCACAAGCACCTTTCGCGGATGAATGATCACCCCCTCGCGACGGCACTCTAGATAGCGGGGGGTACGCCCGTCATTTTGGGCATTTTCCCGTGCCAAAATTTGCACATTGGTACGTTCTCGCCCAAGGCTGCTGGCACTGATGACCACCACTAACAGGATCAGCGTGCCAATGGTGCAGGCCAAGATCGAGAGGAAGGGAAATAAGTCCAGTTGTAAATGGTGGGATTGACGCCGCCGCACAGCCTGATGCCTTACATAATTTTGGGCACACGGAAAAAGTCATCCTCGCGATCCGGGGCGATCGCCAGCAAGTCCTCGCGATTTGGCCAAGGCTCCAACACGTCGGGACGGGTTACATTACTGACTTCAATCGCACGGGTCGTCGGTGGAATATCCGTGACATCCAGTTCACTCAATTGGTTCACATAGTCAAGGATGCTATCTAGTTGCTGGGTCAGGGCTTCAATTTCGCTTTCCTCAAGGGCGAGGCGAGCCAAGTGAGCCACCTTGCGCACATCCTCTGTGGTAATAACTTTTGTTGCCATGGGTAATCCCTTAGAAATAAACATCCATGCTGGAGCGACCCGTGGTCTTCAGCCAGTTTTGCGCCTCGATATAGTTATTGGGCGCCAGTTGAATCGCCCGTTTCCAGTAGTCTGCGGCGCGATCGAAGAGTTGTTCAGCCTCCTCGGAGCGCTGTTGCTCCTCTGCCTGTGTGCCCAAGTAGTGGTAGATCACCGCAATATTATTGAGGGCTTGGGGCATGCGGGGATTGAGTTCAAGGGCTTGGTGATAATACTCTAGGGCTTTTTCATGATCGCCGTTACTGGCGTGGATCAGGCCAATGTTGTAGAGAATGTAGCTGCGATCGTTGGGGTCTTCCTCTAGTTCTAGGGCTGCTTGGTAGTTCTCCAGTGCCTCAGCATACTCGCCATCGGCTTGGGCAGACATGCCATCGCGGTAATAGGCAAAGGCGGTTTTTGACTGCGAACTGGTGGGCAAGACCTTGAGAATGAGGTCAGCCATGACCGTAAAGGTTTTGTCAATAAAATTGTCGTTCCGTTGCGATCGCGGCATAGGGATTCCTTGAACGGCCTCTTGCCTAGTGTATCAAAAGCACTCCCAAGAGCGCCCCCTAGCCAATGCCTAAGATTTGTAGCGTTCCACCAAGAAGCCCCTAACCCAGACCTAAGATCGTCATACAGCCCTTTTCTTGAGATGTGGCGTGTACGAATGAGGAGAGCATCCTATCCTCCAGCAGTTTTGACTGTTTTCAGCGTGTGCCATCCTTGGGAAAAGGGCTGTAGTGGCCATCCGTGCCCTGATGCTCACCAGATGTTGGGAGTTTGAGATTTATGATTGAAAATATTCTATTGGCAGACTCAGGAACTGGACAATCCGAACAAATGCTCAAGTCGCTGATGGAGTTGCCAGCGATTCAACGCGCTGCCGTCACTGTTTTGCACGTGATTCCACCGAAAATTACTGCCGAGGAGATGGCCGAACAACGTCAAGCGGGTGCCAAACTCCTAGCGGAAGCCGTTGCCCGACTGCATCTTGACCCCGTCATTAGTGTCAATACCATGCTGCGGGAGGGGGATCCCAAAGATACCGTGTTGCACGTGGCCGATGAAATCAATGCCGACTTAATCATCATGGGATCGCGGGGACTCAAGCGCCTGCAATCCATTCTCGAAAACTCCGTCAGCCAATATGTGTTTCAACTGTCTTCCCGACCGATGTTGCTGGTGCGCGATGACCTCTTTGTGAAGAAAATTAACCGCATCATGGTAGCGCTCAATAATTCTGCTGCAGCCAAGGCCTCCTTGGACTTAGCCGTGCGCCTAATAGAGGGGGTCAAGGGGGGCAAACTCATTCTTGCCCACGTCAATCCCGACCTCAAAGGTCATGCTGATACCCCTAGCACGGCTGCTGAAAAAGATCCGATTCTCTCGGAAGCCGCAACGGTGGCCAAGCAGCGGGGTGTGGAATACCAGTGTGTCCTGACCACCGGCAAGCCTGGTGAAGAAATCTGCCGCATTGCGGTTGACACCAATGCCGATCTCCTCGTTCTGGGTTCCCCGGATCGGCGTCCGTCCATCGCTCGCAGTTTACCCGACTTGGATCGCCTTTTGGGCACCTCCCTGTCTGACTATGTGCGGGTCTATGCCGAGTGCCCCGTGCTCTTTGTGCGACAATCGGAGGCGTAGTCTGGTCTGGCGACGGTGACCTTTTTCGATGATCTGCGCTGGCAGGGCGATCGCCAGTGGCGACAATTGGGTGAAGCCCTTGAGTACAGCTTTCTCCAACTCTTTCGCCAGCAAACGGAGCCATTTTGGCAGGACTCCCCCTCCTTAGAGGCATGGCTACGCTGGTTCTTGCAAGGGGTCTTGCTCGTTGGCCTTGGACTCGCCCTCTATTTCCTAGGGCGCAGCCTGTGGCGATGGTGGCAGCGGCGATCGCGATCCTCCTCAGCAACACTGGCTTCTACCCTTGAGGAGCGCCCCAGACCTGTACGGGAATGGTTAGAACTCGCCCAAAGCCTACAATTGGCGAGAGACTACCGAGGAGCCTGCCGTGCCCTCTACATGGCCTTGCTCTATCGGTTGCAGGAGGCGGGCTGGCTACGGCTACAGCCCCACTGCACCAATGGCGACTATCTACGGGAATTGGAGCGACTCTTTCAACTGGGGGAGCGATCGCCAGCCGTGCGGCGGAGTATTCAGCACCTCTTTCAAGTTCACAGTCGCAGTTACTATGGCGCCGAAGCGGTGGATGCCCAAACCCTAGCCACCTGTCAAGCCGCCTATTTTGAGGTGGAACCCTTCCTGCGGGAGCGCCACCAATGATCGCGATCAACCGTCGCCAGTGGTTTTTCCTCGGCTGCGCTGTCCTTGTGCTGTTGGTGGTTGGTCTCCTGATTTTGGCGGTGGCTCCCAGTAGCCGCGCTGGCTCCTCCTTTGATCCCTCCCCTTGGGGCACGCAGAAATTTTATGCCTATCTGGAGCAGCAGGGGTTCCAAGTGGCGCGTTGGCAGCGGGACTATGCCAACCTCAAGGGTGAGGGGCACGTTTTCATTCAAATAAGTAGTCGTCCCATTGGCTGGTCACCGCCTCTTTTGGAGTGGCTGGCTCAGGGCAATACGCTGGTGCGCTTTTACTGGCATGGGGAACCCACCGCAGCCCCCTTTGTACAGCGCCTCTCCACTCCTCAGGGCAAGGTGTTGATTGAAACGCGCCGCCGCGTCCCCCGTCAGCGGGGCGATCGCCCCCTGCTCAAGGATGATCATGGTTCAATTGTCTATCTCAGGCAAGCCACTAGTCCCCAGAACCATGGACAACGAATCCTTGGGGTCTATCCTTGGCTGGTGGCCAATGTCTATGGCGGTGACCCCCCCCTTGCGAACTTTGCCGTTGTGGCCGAGATTTTGCAGAACGTGGTTACGCCGGGGGCAACGATTTACTTTGATGAATGGCTCCACGGCTATCGCCAACGCTCCCCAGAGGATGTGGTCAGGGAGACAGTGCCTCAAACCCTCTTCGACTACTTCAGTCGTACCCCTTGGTTGGCGGTGGGGTTGCAACTTGCCCTCTTGGTTCTCTTTTTGCTATGGCAGCAAAGTCAACGTTTTGGCCCACCCTTATTGGAGAAAGAACCCGTCTCCAGTAATAGTGCCGCCTACATTGAAGCACTAGCGGGCGTTTTGCAACGGGCACAGCAGCGGACGTTTGTTCTAAAACAGCTTCAGGATCGTCTCCGCTATGATCTGGCAAACCAATTAGGCCTTGCAACCACTGCTGCCGATCTGCCCAAGGATGCTGAACTCCTACAAGCTTGGCAACGCACCACCGGGCGATCGCCCGAACTCCTGCAAGATCTCTTCAGTGTGACCAACAGCCTCGACGATTCTCAGTTACTCAGGTGGCTAGAGCAGGCCGCCAGTGTTGTGCAGGCTCTGCAAACGGTTGACTAGTCTAATTGACCCCATCAGCAAGCCTCACCTAGCTTTTGGGCTTTGTCTTCACACACACGGGTCCATAGACAAGGGTTTGGCAAGCCAAGCGATAATTCTCTGGCTTACGGCGGAGCTTGCGTTCTTCCACTGGTGTGCGGGGGGAGAGGTTTTCCATACCCTCGACGATCTCAACAATACAGGTGCCACACTGGCCATAGCCCCCACAATTAAAGAGCTTGCCCTTGAGGGTATAGAGGTCAACCCCCGCTTCCATTGCTTTTAAGCGCAGATTCGCGCCGTCGGCAGCAATCACTTCTTTGTTTTCGTTAACAAACTTAATATTTGTGCCCACAAATTCAGCTTTGCTTGCCATAGGAACCGACGCTAGTTACCATTCTTAATACATTCTCATTTTGGCAGAAAAACTGCCCAACCGTAGCTGAAGTTACGGGTAAATTGGCCGTTAAACTCTTAGTAGGGAAGCGGTTGTTACCGTGATCCGGCTGCTTAATAAAATTTGTTCATGCAAACGCTAAATTTTTGTATAGGAGGAGCGTAGTCAATGGGACTACCCTGGTACCGAGTCCACACTGTCCTGATCAACGATCCAGGACGGTTGATTGCCGCCCACCTGATGCACACGGCATTGGTCGCCGGTTGGGCAGGGTCGATGGCTCTTTATGAGCTAGCTATTTTTGATCCCAGTGATCCCGTTCTCAACCCAATGTGGCGGCAGGGAATGTTTGTCTTGCCCTTCATGGCACGGTTGGGGGTCACGGGGTCTTGGAGCGGTTGGAGTATTACTGGCGAAACAGGGATTGACCCTGGTTTTTGGAGCTTTGAGGGGGTTGCCCTCGCTCACATCGTCCTGTCAGGTCTGTTGTTCTTGGCGGCCTGCTGGCACTGGGTCTATTGGGATTTGGAACTCTTCCGCGATCCTCGCACCGGTGAGCCTGCCCTCGACTTGCCGAAAATGTTTGGCATTCACCTGTTCCTTGCTGGTTTACTCTGCTTTAGCTTTGGTGCTTTTCACCTGACCGGTCTTTTTGGTCCTGGGATGTGGGTCTC
Source organism: Thermosynechococcus sp. HY213 (assembly GCF_031460975.1). NCBI lineage: Bacteria > Bacillati > Cyanobacteriota > Cyanophyceae > Acaryochloridales > Thermosynechococcaceae > Thermosynechococcus > Thermosynechococcus sp. HY213. Next base: position 27,386 of record NZ_JAVKVB010000017.1, read on the forward strand.
TGACCCCTATGGCTTGACGGGCAGTGTCCAGCCTGTGGCACCCGAATGGGGACCCGATGGCTTTAATCCCTACAACCCCGGTGGTGTGGTTGCTCACCATATCGCCGCAGGCATTGTCGGTATTATTGCTGGTTTATTCCACCTGCTGGTACGTCCACCCCAACGGCTGTACAAAGCTCTGCGCATGGGGAATATTGAAACGGTACTCTCCAGCAGTATTGCTGCCGTCTTCTTTGCTGCCTTTGTTGTTGCCGGCACGATGTGGTATGGCAGTGCCACCACGCCCATTGAACTCTTTGGGCCGACGCGCTATCAGTGGGACAGTGGCTACTTCCAACAGGAAATTAACCGCCGTGTGCAGGCCTCCCTCGCCAGTGGCGCCACCCTTGAAGAGGCTTGGTCAGCCATTCCAGAGAAACTGGCCTTCTACGATTACATTGGCAACAACCCCGCCAAAGGTGGTCTCTTCCGTACTGGCCCGATGAACAAAGGGGATGGCATTGCCCAAGCTTGGAAAGGCCATGCCGTCTTCCGCAACAAAGAGGGTGAAGAACTCTTTGTCCGTCGCATGCCTGCCTTCTTTGAAAGCTTCCCCGTCATCCTCACCGATAAGAATGGCGTTGTCAAAGCCGACATTCCCTTCCGGCGTGCCGAGTCGAAGTATAGCTTTGAGCAACAAGGCGTGACCGTCAGCTTCTACGGTGGTGAATTGAACGGCCAAACCTTCACCGATCCACCCACCGTCAAGAGCTATGCCCGTAAAGCTATCTTCGGTGAGATCTTTGAATTCGATAAGGAAACCCTCAACTCCGACGGGATTTTCCGCACCAGTCCCCGTGGCTGGTTTACCTTCGGCCATGCAGTGTTTGCCTTGCTCTTCTTCTTTGGTCACATTTGGCATGGTGCCCGCACGCTGTTCCGCGATGTCTTCTCTGGGATTGATCCCGAACTGTCGCCGGAGCAAGTGGAATGGGGCTTCTACCAAAAAGTGGGCGATGTCACCACTCGTCGCAAAGAAGCTGTCTAGTCATTCCTAGGGGACTACTATGGAAACCATCACCTACGTTTTCATCTTTGCCTGCATTATCGCGCTGTTCTTCTTTGCCATCTTCTTCCGTGAGCCTCCTCGGATCACCAAGAAGTAGCCTCTGATCCATCAGCGAATAGGTCTTTAATACTTGCCGATCGCCCCTGCGGTCGGTTTTTTGATTTTTATGTGATGCTCAAGAGATGATGCCCGCCAATTCTCGAATCTGTCGCTCCTGAAGCCACAGTTTCTGCTAAAGTCTGTATGGCAAGGTGGGATGGCCAAGTTTGTTGTCTGTGAATTGTTAAGGAGAAACCTCTGAGTACCCGAGTCATCATTGTCCGCCACGGTGAAAGCACGTTTAATGTCCAAGAGCGGGTGCAAGGTCACAGTGATGCCTCTTCACTGACGGAGCGCGGTCACTGGATGGCAGCCCAAGTGGGTCTGGCCCTGCGGGGCATTCCCATCCGCAAGATTTACACCAGTCCCCTGAAACGGGCAAAGGAAACCGCAGAGGGCATCCATGCTCAGCTCCAAGACCCGCAACTCAAGCCACCCCATTCCCTTGATTTACTCAAAGAGATTGCGCTGCCCGCTTGGGAAGATCTGCCCTTTGCCGAAGTGAAGGCACGGTTTCCCGAGGACTATCGCCGCTGGCAGGAAGCCCCAGAAACCTTGATGATGAAAATCACCACGGAGAGTGGCCAAACCCAGGAGTTTTTTCCGCTATTGGATCTCTACGATCGCGCGGGCATGGTTTTGGAAGCGCTGCTGACGGCTCACGAAAATGAAACGATTGTCATTGTCGGCCACAGCGGTATGAATCGTGCCCTGATTTGCACGGGTCTCGGCTTGGGGGTCAAGGGCTATTTACGGCTCCAGCAGGCCAATGGCGGCATTAGTGTCCTCAATTTCAGCAATGGCTTGCGGCAACCCGCACAACTAGAAGCCCTCAATCTCACGAGCCATCTCAATGATCCTTTTCCGCAACCCCGTTTCAAGGAGCAAACGCTGCGCATCTTTCTGGTACGCCATGGTGAAACGGACTGGAATCGCGAGGGACGCTTCCAAGGGCAAATTGATGTGCCCCTGAATGAAAATGGCCGTGCCCAAGCGGCGGCGGTGGCCGAGTTCCTCAAGGAGGTGCCCTTTCACCATGCCTTGAGTAGTCCCCTACGGCGGCCCAAGGATACGGCCTTGGCGATTTTGCAGTATCACCCTGATGTCGAGCTAGAGCTAGAACCAGCCCTTGCCGAGATTAGCCACGGGGATTGGGAGGGCAAGTTTGAACCGGAGGTGGCGGCGGCCTATCCGGGGGAACTGGAACGCTGGCGTACCACCCCGGCTCTGGTGCAAATGCCCAATGGGGAAAACCTCGAACAGGTGCGCGATCGCGTGGTTAAGGCATGGGAAGAGTGGCTGAAGCGCTGGAAAACCAATGCTCCCACCCCCCACAATGTTTTGGTTGTGGCTCATGATGCCACTAATAAGGTCTTGCTCTGCCACATTGTTGGCCTAGGCATTGAAAACTTCTGGCTCTTTAAGCAGGGCAATGGCAGCGTCACGGTAATTGACTATCCCCTCAAGGGCGGTCTGCCGCGATTGCAGGCAGTGAATATCACCACCCATTTGGGGGGCGTGCTGGATCGGACGGCGGCGGGAGCCTTGTAGGCGATGGTGTGGCGACTGTTGCAACAGGTGCGGCTGCTGGATCCGGTCAACCGCCAAGATTATCGCGCCGATGTGCTGCTGGCGGCGGATCAATTGGTGGCGATCGCCCCCCAAGAGGTACCTGCTGACGCCGAAATCATTGATGCATCAGAATGGGTGTTGGCTCCCCCCTTGGTAGATCTCTATAGCCACAGTGGTCAGCCGGGTTATGAGGCGCGAGAAACCCTTGAGACACTCTTGGCCGCTGCCGCTGCCGGTGGGGTGCAGCATTTAACCCTCTTACCGACTACAAACCCCGTGATTGATGATCCTGCCGTCTGGCAAGGGCTGCAGCAGGAGATACCGCGGACGACTTGGTCACAGGTACGGGCTTGGGGCGCACTCACCCAAGGATGCCAAGGGACGGCTTTAACCGATTTAGCGGAACTGGCGGCCAGTGGGGTAGTTGGCTTTTGTGATGATCGGGGGTTGACCCATTGGCCTTTGGTGCAGCGGGCACTCACCTATGTCCAGCCCCTAGGCAAACCCGTTGCCCTTTGGCCCTTTGACCCGGCCTTGGCCGCCAATGGGGTGGCACGGCAAAGTGGGGTAGCCACTCGTCTCGGATTGGTGGAGCAACTGGTCTGCTGTGAAACCATTCCTCTATTGGCGATTTTGGAATTGGCACGCACCGTCTCAACCCCAATTCACCTCATGCGCCTGTCAACCGCTCGCAGTGTCGAGATTCTTGCTAAGGACAAACCTGAACAGGTCAGTGCCAGTGTGTCGTGGTTACATTTGCTCTTTACGGTTGAGGATCTAGCCAGTTACGATCCGCATCTGCGCCTTGACCCGCCCCTAGGAACGGCCAGCGATCGCCAAGCCCTGATCGAAGGACTCAAAACGGGGGTTATTGAGGCGATCGCCATTGACCACACCCCCTTGCTCTATGAAGAAAAAATGGTTTCCTTTGCCGAGGCACTCCCCGGTGCCATTGGTCTCGAATTAGCCCTACCCGCCCTCTGGCAGGAACTGGTTGTCAAGGAATACTTGAGTGCCCTTGACCTGTGGCATGCCCTCAGTACGGCACCGGCGCGGATTTTGAGCATTGAGCCACCCCGTCTCGAACTGCACAGTCGCAATTTTGTGCTCTTTGATCCGACGGTGACTTGGACAGTGACGCACCAAAGCCTGCGATCGCGCGCTCGCAATACGCCCTTTTGGCAGCACTCCCTGCGGGGTCAATTAGTGTCCTTTTCACCCAGCATCAACTCTGGCCGCACCCACTGATCAAATTCCTCAGCCGTAAGATACCCCAATTCCACCGCCGCTTCCTTCAGGGTTTTACCTTCGCTGTAGGCCTTTTTCGCGACGGCTGCTGCCTTGTCATAGCCGATGTGGGGGTTCAAAGCCGTCACCAACATGAGCGATCGCTGCAAATGGCGCTGAATTTGCTCCCGATTGGGTTCAATGCCCACGAGGCAAAACTGGGTAAAGGCTTGACCGGCATCACTCAGCAGTTTGATCGATCGCAGCACATTGTGAATGATCAGGGGCTTATAAACATTGAGTTCAAAATTTCCTTGACTGCCCGCGATGCCCACTGCGGCGTCGTTGCCCATCACTTGCACACAGACCATCGTTAGGGCTTCACATTGGGTGGGGTTGACCTTACCCGGCATAATCGACGACCCCGGCTCATTAGCAGGTAAGATCAGTTCTCCTAGACCACAACGGGGGCCTGAAGCCAGCCAGCGAATGTCGTTGGCCATTTTCATCATTGCTGCGGCCAAGGTTTTCAGGGCACCACTGAGCATCACCAAGGGATCATGGGCGGCCAAGGCAGCAAAGGGGTTCTCGGCTTTGCAGAAGGGATACCCCGTCATTTGGGCTAATTCTGCCGCCACGCGATCGCCAAAACCGGCGGGGGCATTCAAACCCGTCCCCACGGCCGTACCGCCAATGGCGAGGGGATACAGATGCTGGAGTGCGTACTCAATATGGGCTTGACAGGCTGCAATTTGACTGGCGTAACCCGAGAATTCTTGGCCAAGGGTGAGAGGCACGGCATCCATCAAGTGGGTGCGGCCAATTTTAATAATGTCGGCAAAAGTGGTGACCTTTTCCTGCAATACGGCCAGTAAGTGCCGCACCATCGGCAGCAGTCGCTCCTGCAGCTCAATCACTGTGGCAATATGCATCGCCGCCGGAAAGGTGTCATTAGAAGACTGGCTACAGTTCACATGGTCATTGGGATGAATTGGCGTTTTGCTCCCCTTCACCCCCCCCGCCAGTTCAATGGCACGGTTAGCAATCACCTCATTTACATTCATATTGGTTTGGGTACCACTACCCGTCTGCCAGATGGAGAGGGGAAACTGATCATCCCAGCGCCCTTCAATGACTTCATCGGCTGCTTGCATAATCCATGCCGCTTTATCGGCAGCTAAAACCCCGAAATCGCGGTTGGCGATCGCGGCTGCCTTTTTCAGCCGTGCCATGGCATGAATAACCTCGAGGGGCATGCGCTCGTGACTGATGGGAAAATACTTTAGGGAGCGCGCCGTCTGGGCACCCCAGTAGCAGTCCGCTGGTACCTCAATGGCACCGAGGGAGTCGTATTCTAGGCGAGTTGCAATTGTCATGATTCGTCATACCGAGGGGGAAAACCCATCTCTCATCATTGCATCATTGCAGCAGGAGCAACAGTTGCAGCCGTTAAACCCTACCTTGCCTCCAGCGCGCTCCCCTGTTAACTCTGCTCAAAGGATTGATTCTTAAATTTGAGTGTTTTGCAATTCTCCATGACGGTACGCACAACCTCTTCTGGAATCCCTCTAGGAATCTCAGCTTCGATTTCTAGGGTAACTTTAACGGTACCATCCAATGCAATCAGGTGTTGAACCACTTCGCTGGCGATCGTAGCCACATCTCGGTTCAGCCGCTTTGGATCAAGCTCCACATTGCCATAAAATCTGCGGAGGATAGGGGTAGAGGATGGCGGAGTGAGCGGTGCGGCGTGAGGCGTGAAGGAAACTGAGCTACCATCTGCAGTCTCTTTTCTCTCTTCTGGATTCTCTCTCCTCTCTCTATTGAGCTGTTCTTGAGCAACTTCTGGCTTTACTAGCAGGCTTTGGGGACTAATGCTAGGGTTAATGCCTGTTCCCACTTGCAGACCGAGATACTTGCCTGTCTGGTCATCAACGCCTTCAGCATAGGCAAAGTTATCTGCCCACACCGTTGAGGCCACACCGCTGCGCACTGCTTTTAACAAAACCTCTTGATTTTTCAAACGCGGCAGATAGAGATACCGTGTCAAACATTCCCATGTCTGTTTGAGATCAATGTGGTCGCTTTGCCGCCAGAGATATTTATCAAGTGCTTCAAGTCGCAGATTAGTGGCGGAGTAATTCGGTAATAGATCCCCTTCATGCACGGCTTTGTCGCTGGCTTGCACAATGGGGGAAGCCTGCCCTTGTAGTCGGGTTTCTCTCCACTCAATTTTGCCCTGGGGATCAGGTTGTTGAGGCACGAGAAGCCACTGATAGGTCTCGTTGAGGAGAGTCGTAACATCGTTATCAAACTGTTTCAGCTTCGTCTCTGCCTGTTTGGTCTGGAAGGTATCTAAGTTGAGAATTTCCTTTTCATCGACGATTCCCTTCCACGCTAGGTATTGGGCAGTGTTGCGTTCTAAGTTTTCCAGTTTGGTTTTATCGGCTGCCAAAAAAAGCAGGGTATTCTTGTAGTAACGGGGACTGTTCCCCCTGTGGTTGAGGGCATCTTCCACCCATTGGCGGGCAGGGCTGTCAGGATTGCCTTTGCTGTGGGCATGTTGGGGATGCAGAACCACCAGCCGAACCCCTTGAGTACAGTCGTCGGGAATATCCGCCGTGGAGTCGGGAGCAACATGGACGGCGCTGAATTCGCCGCGATTTTGATTGTTTTTGAGCCGTCGGATGACCTCTGCCCAAACGGGGTCGCGATCGCTGAGGATTTGTTCTGCCCGTTCTTGGGCAGTGCGGTTAACGTTAGGTTGTGTGGAAATCCAGTAGCGTTTGCTTTCGTCCACGTAGAGGTAGGTGGCACGATCCGTCAAATAGCGTAAGGCATCGCCAAAGGTAGCAGGGGTTTCACCGGGTTGCACACAGCCCAGCTTAATGCGGCGATCGTCAATGCCTCGGTTGGCAGCACGCAGGGTGGGGGCAGATCCCATGTAGATGGTGCGAGCAACACGGCGGCAGGCGGAGTAGCGCCCTAGGTTGGAGTTTTGGCGATCGAGGGTCAATGGTAGGGAATTGGCACCATCCACATCTTTGTCAATGACAGGTAGCCAATTGTCTTCAAGATAGCGAGTCAGTTCCGCCTGAACCTGCTGATCATCCATTGGCACATGGGCAGGCAGGATCATCAAACTGCGGTCTTCTCGTGCCCACAGGCAATGAATCACCTTGGCCATTAGGCGGAGTACGCCGCGGGTGCGTTGAAATTTATCGAGCGTGGACCAGTCGGCATACAAGCGGTCAAACAGTTCCGGATGAATCGGGTAGGCCGCTTTTAGGCGACGCTCGTAGTCAGGTTCTTTGCACTCGCTAGGAAACTCTTGGCTTTGGTTGCGGTACATGTCCATAAAGGCTTTGACAACCGCATCCCGCTGCACAAACAAATTGGGGTCAGTGATGGGCTGAAACAGACGGCGGCGGACAATTTCAAAGCTTTCTTCGGCACTTGCCGGCCGCCAAGGAGATTCCACCCGACCAATGGCATTTTTCAGTCTCTCTAGGGCTTCTTTCCCGCGATCGCCCCCAATCTCAATATCTGAAGAGGGGATACTGACCACCAAGAGGGTATCTTTGGCATTCTTAGCCGATTCACTCAGCGTTTGGGCAAAGGTAAACTGGGTATCAAAGCTCCCTCCGGCCAGATCACTGTGCTCATGCAGTTGCCGCGCATAGGACACCCATTCATCAATCAAAATTAGACAGGGGGAAAAGCGATTGAACAGCACCTTGAGAGCATCACCCGGATTGGTGGAGGTTTCATCGGCTTGCCGCACCAGTTCATAGCCTTCGGCTCCACCCAATTGCCAAGCCAGCTCGCCCCAAAGGGTTTTAATCAAAGGGCGATTTTGGCGCTGGTGTTCGGGTCTATAGGGGACAATGCCGCTGGGCTGAAGTTTATTGCCCACTAAAACTGCCACACTGACATTTTGAGGCGGTGTCGTCAGCCCTACTTCTTGGAAGATCGGCTCCATCCCCGGCAAGTCAGCACTTGATCTTGCATGACACAGATGGTATAGAGCCAGCATGGCGTGGGTTTTGCCACCGCCAAAGTTGGTTTGCAGCTCAATCACCGGATCGCCGCCCTGACCGCTGAGCCGTCGTAGAGCGTTGGCCAGCAGTTGTTTCAGTCCTTCGGTGATGTAGGTGCGGCGATAAAATTCGCTGGGATTGCGGTACTCGTCAGAGCCTTCATCCAGATAGACCTGCCAGAGGTCGGCAGCAAATTCGGCTTGTTGAAAGCGACCGGAGGCAACATCAGGATGGGGGGTAGCAATTTCCCGCCAAGGCTTGAGTCCGGCCATAGGTTGCCCTTCCGTCGGTGTGGTGGTGGTGCGGCGGGTGATATTGCGGGCTTGCTCCTCAAAGCGAATGCGCAATAATTCTTGCTTTTGTTTATCAACTTCGGCAGCTTGAGGAGCGGAAATAGCGCTGAGCAGGCGGTTGACGCTATCGAGGGCGCGGTAGGCATCATCGGTCGAAAAAGTGTTGGTATGTGCCCACTTGTTACGAGTTTCGCGTAACTCACTGACCAGTGTCCGCTCTGCCCTTCCTAAGATCGTTTTGAAGACTTCATTCCACCGTTCCCAAATGACGATCAGCAGGGCAGATACATCTTGCTGCAGGACCTCTGCAGGATTGTTGTATTGGTTATACTCAGGTAGGCATTGAGCAGCCTCTTGCAACCAGCGATCGCCATAGCTGGCTTTCATTTCCCGTTCCACAAAGGGGTAAAGCCCATCGAGAAGCAAATTTAGGGAGCGTCCCACTCGTTCGTAGTTACTAATGCTCATCGTGTGATTATGGCAAGAGGGCTGATCAAGCAAGAGCTGTAAGACTATGATAGCTAATCCCAAATCAGGGTTAAATCCATCACGAAGTGGCGTAACAGAGGTTCTCCTGAAAGGCAAGATGGATGTTCTAAAACTTCTACGGCTTGTTGGGGTTGATAGCAATAAACTTGTCGGGTTTCGGGAGCAATTAACCAACCCAGCTGAGCACCATGAGCACCATTATCTATATACTCCTGCATTTTGGCTTGGAGAAAAGCAAGGTTGTCGGTGAGTTGAAGAGTGGGGCGTAGGTTCAGGGCAATCATGGGGTTACTTTAATCATTAATCATTCAACCATTAAGGAGTTGGTGTGCAGTTTATTACGCCTACAATAGGCCTAAAATTGTAGGTTAATCTGCGTAGATGCTTGCATCGTGGCAGCTAGACGGGTCATTTCTGGCCAAGAACTCACAAGGCTGTTGTAAGCGAGAGCCTCTTGGCTCCACCTCTTGCGATCGCACAGGCTATACAACCGATAGGCCAAATCGCGGGCAAAAATGGCGCGATCGCCCAGTTGAGCGAGGAGTTCGGCAGCGCCAGTTTCCCCTTGTTTATCCAAAGCATGGATCAGCAGTTGGGTGATCAACCATAGGGGAGAAGTGAGGAGCGAGGTGGACGGTTCATTCCTCTCTTCTCTTTTCTCCTTTCTCTTTTCGCGTTTCCCGTTCCTCTTTGCGATTTCCTCTCTTGTCAACAAACGCACTTTGCCGCCCTTGGCTTCGAGGATGCCCCCATTGACCATGCCTTGGACGGTGGTATTTTTGGCTTTGCTGAGGGTTTCGGCATCGCCGTATGGCCCTTCATTGAATTGGTGTTGCTCGAACCAGATGAGAGCCCAGCGGGTGTCGCTGTCGAATTCGCCCTCTTGCTCGGTGAGGTATTCGTCGAGGGTTTGGTTGATCAGTTCCAGGGCAGTGCGCACGCGCATGGGAGTGCCATCGTTTTCCAGAACGGCGGCATATCGGGAGAAGACAGCCATGCCGGGGCCAATGCTGGCTTGGGCAAAGTCTACGGGGGCGATATTGCCCTGCTGCAGGGTGTTGAGGGCTCTGGGGAGTTCGCGTTTGAGTTCGCTGAGGAATTGGCGACGGGTGATTTTGGGGGCATCCGCAGGGCGAGGACGGCAAACAAGGACGATCGAGGAGGCGAGAGCGTTGGAGGCTTGTCCACGCATGCGGCTGGCGAGTTCGGTACGCATGGGCCAAGTACCATCGATACTAAAGCCAGCTTTGATTAAGCCTTCTAGCATGGTTTCCCAACCGGTTGAAGCTCTGCTGCCCTCACCTCTAGCCCCTCTCCTAGAGCGAGAGAGGGGAATTAGAGCGGTGTCGATATCTTCTTCCCCCCCTCGCCCATTTTGGGAGAGGGAGTCGGGGGGTGAGGGGTCTTCTTCTTGCTTGAAGGCGTAGTAAACCGTTAATGGATAGTCTGAGTGAACAACTTTATTGAGACGTTCAAAGGTTTTGCCGAGTCCTTCTTCAAAAAATTCCTTTGCTTTTTGTTTGGTGCCATGACGGAAGTTATCCGCAACCAATTCTTGGGCTTTAGGGGTTAATAATGTACCAAAGAGATTTGGGTATATAAATTGAAGAGAACGCCGTAACCACACATAAAAGAAATCTGACAAATCTGCATACCCAATGTTGTCGTAATAGGGTGGATCGGTGGAGATGAGTTTGGGGGTGGTGTCGTGGGGGTGGGGAGCAGTTGCGTCATGTTGAGTGACTTGTCCATTTTTAGAACTAAAAGATTTTTCAATTACTTTCCAAACCCAATCTACACAAGCCATCCAGTTTCCAGTAGATTTACTAAAGGGGCAGCATTCGGCATAATCCCAGACCATCGGGATTGCTTGGCGACCAAAAGTATTTCTCATCTTTTCGTATGAAGAATCCCAACTACAAAGCCCGGACCAGTAATCGCTAGCTTTATCTGTAGCAAACGCCAAATAAGTGGCGATCGCCTCTCCATAGGCTCTAGCCCCCGTTCCGCCCTCATGCAACGGCACATCATCATCCGGTAGCCCAGCAGCAATGGCATCCTGAGTCGCCTTTGCCTGTGCTTCCCCCACCAAATCGCTGAAGGTGGTCAGCGCCACCAGTTGACGCGGGGTGAAGAGATCGGCGTGTTTGGTCATGCCGTAAAGCGGTGCATTGATCACCCCAGATTTACAAATAAGCTCTGTTTCTGGTTTCCAAGTGGGTTGCGCCGAATTAGCAATGGCTTCCTGTTCTGGGGTGGGTGCGAGATACACCCGTCCATTTTGTCCCTCAGCAACAATGGCCATCAATTGCTGTCCCATGCGTCCGGCTCTGCCCTCCGATCGCACATACTCCAACGGTACGGGCGTTCCGCAGGCGATGCAGCGTGCCCCTTTGCGGTCTACCGTTCCCTCTGGTGCTCTGCCTTTGCCCGACTTCACCACAAACCGGATTTGAGTCCCCTCACCCTTGATGGGAGAAGGGGCTAGGGGATGAGGGTGATCAATTACCGGCTCCACCCAAGCCTCTTTCCCCTTCTTGGTCGAAAGCTGAAAACTCCGTACCAACGGCATCTGGCAGCCACAGGCCGGGTTCGGGCATTTGACCGTTCTTGCCCATAGCCACGCAATCACCGTTGCTTTTCCCTCACCCTGCCCTTTCCCAGAGGGAGAGGGTTCTGATTCTCCCACTCGCTCTTTTGGGGAGAGGGGGCTGGGGGGTGAAGGGGTTGGGGGGTGAGGCAGAACAGAAATTTCCCACTTCTCTAGCTCCTCCTCGCCCTCTGGGAGAGGGGGTTGGGGGGTGAGGGCAACCTTCGGGTACAGATGCCCAATCCGCTTAAACGCCTCATCTCGCATCCATTCTCCGTAATAGCGCACATCCGCCGCGAGTCCCTGTGCTCCATACCAGCGATTTAAGCCTGCCCTTTCTCTTCCTCGCCCTCTGGGAGAGGCGGTTGGGGGGTGAGGGCAATCCACCGGATTCACCGGCGCTTGATCCTTGAACTTCGGCGGAATCTCAATCAATGCCTTATTGATCAACACCGCTACGGGATTCAAATCACTGGCATGGGCTTCCAGCCCCAACCGCTGCGCCTCCAAGGGAATCGACCCGCCACCGGCAAAGGGGTCATACACTGGTGGCGCATACTGGGCAATGTATTCCCGCACCGCTTTGGGATCGGTTGGCGGCTCTTCCCCTCTATCCCACGCCAAGCAGCGGGCAATCTCGCGCTGCGCTGCCTCTAGCACCCCAGAGTTCGGATCATTGACATCATCCCAAGACACCAAGCCCCGCACCACCTGTTTTGCATTGCCTTTCCGATCCCGCACCACCTCAATCCGAGCCAAAATATCAAACAACCGCTGCCGTTCCCGCTGTTGCTCCTCTTCGGTGGGGAACTTGTCTGGCCAACTCGAAGGATCATCCACCAACGATGCCCATAGGACAGCGCGACAGGTTGCTAAGGGTCGCCGCGCCCACCACAAATGCAGCGTGGAAGGATGGCCATGGTGGATGTATTTTTCACGGGCCGATTCGAGGTTGATGGCTTCTAGGGGCAGGGCAACTTCAATGAGTTTTTTGCGGTAGGTCATCACTTGCAAATTATCTTAATATTTGATGGTTTGAGTTCAAGACACTGTTACTTGTTCTCGTACCCACTGGCGCAATGCCTTGAGAACCTTGTTTCTTGCCAACATTTTAAGCTATTTCAGGTAATAATCATCATAACCATACCTCACCTTGGCTCACTGCCTTGATTCCATAGTTCCTTCCAACTGTAGTTGACGCTACTAGCGGCAAAATCTGGTTCTCGTTGAAAGGGCTGACGAACATAGCGCACCACACAGTTTTTTTCCGCAACTTGATACTCTCCACTCGCTTCACGTAGGGCAAAAGCATCTCCTTCAGGGAAATTGCGGCTCACTGGCACCTGCACCAATGCCAAAATGTAGCTATCGGGCTTGTTCAGCGCCGTCAGAATTTCGTTTTTAGTAACGGTAACTGTTTCAGCACCTTCAACCCGACCTTTGACTTCGATAAACCGTAACTGCCCCGTGCCCAGTACCACGGATTCAATGTCATAGCCGCACTTGTGATCACTCACATCTCGCGGTTCATACCCCAGCGATCGCTCCATCGCTATGACGGCTGCAATTGCCGCTCGCTCTACCCGCCTAGTTTCCTTAGCAAAGATAGCGGCTGTCGATTCTCGTTTTCCCTCTAACCGCTGCAACAGCCCAATGGGCACCACTAGCACCGCAGCCACAACCACAGGTGGCAGGGGGGATAATCGGCGTTCCTGATCCAACTCTGCTAGACGCTTTTGCAGACGTGCAGACAACTCGTCGGCTCGTTGTTGGGCTTTCACAGAGTTGAGCTTGGCATTGGTTTTGCCTGCTTGCTCCTGTAAATGCAACTCTGCCGCCCGATGATCCCAGTAGTTAATCTCTTTGGTGAGGCGATCTTTGACTGCTCTGATCGTCTTGTCAATCAGTTTTTCCTTTTGTTGGCGGATCTCTTGGAGATGCTCAGGCACAAGATGGCAAGCGGCATAGCTCGTCGCAGTCTTTTCAATCTCGTCGCCAGTGGGCAGTTGAGCCAGCAGCGGCGCTAATAGAGGTTTTTCCGTTTCAGCCAAGGGGCGATAGTCAAGGTAAGGTGCATAACCTGCGTTTCGAGGAGAGAGAGATAAATGGTAGCTTTGTTGCTCACTTCTTCCCTCTTCTATATCCTCACTTCTTCTGGCCCGCATCTCCACATACTGCATCCGCCGCGAGACGACTCGGCGTTGACCATCTTGCCCAATGCGGCCATCTTGGATGGCATGTTCTAAATAGACTAAAACTCTGATCTCTTCACTGGGATCATTTTCGTCCACCAGAATGGCCCCTTGGCGCAAAATATGCCGGTGCTGTTCCAGAATCAAGTCAATAGTGGCACTCAGTAAAGGGTGACTAGGGGAAATCAATTCTGCCAAGGGTTTACCGCAAACACTCATCAAGCTTTTTTCAAAGCAAACCCTCTCATACCGTTTTGGAATCGCTGCACCCATGCCAATGAGACGGTCGCGATCGCGAATGAGCGCTGGCACATGGGTAATCTCATAGCGATTTGGTTCGCGCTGGCGAATGCTACCCCCTAGGCGCCGAAATGCCTCTAGGAAAAAAGCAGCAATATAGTGAGGTTGCAGTTTGCGAGCTTCAGCCCGTTCCATTTCTTGGCGAATCTGTTGGACTTGACTGATGTCCATGCAATCACGAGCTAGTGCCCGTTCCTCTAGCAGTTTTCGTAGCTGGTTAATATCCAAGCGATTGTCAATAATCCTTTCTAATTTCGCCCTCACCTGTGGCTTCTCGCCGTAGCGAATGGCCTCGATCATTAACTCCTGCAACTCTTTACCGGCGATCGCCTTGCCCAAAACATCAAAAACCTTGCCCCCTAGTGCTTGGTGCTGAATTTCTAGCTTTTTCAGTAGGGCTAAATACACATCCCCTTCACGAGTCTCCTCAGCAACCAAATTCCACAAATGACACACTTCGGTTTGACCAATGCGGTGGATACGCCCGAACCGTTGCTCCAAGCGATTAGGGTTCCAAGGCAAGTCATAGTTGATCATCAAATGTGCCCGCTGTAGGTTAATCCCTTCTCCGGCCGCATCGGTCGCAACCAAAATCTGTACTGCTACATCCTGCTTAAAGGCTTCTTCAGCTTTTTTACGTTCTTCGCGACCCATGGCGCCGTGAATGGCAACGACAGCTTCCTTAGAACCCAACAAATTGCTGATTTTGTCAACCAGATAGTTCAATGTGTCCCGATGCTCGGTAAAAATGACTAACTTGCGCCGATGACCACCCGCATCAAACATTTCCTTCTGGTTTTGTAGGAGTTTGGATAATTCCTCCCACTTGCGGTCCTGACCACTGCGCCACACCTGTAATGCCAGTTCTTCTAGTTGACGCAGTTGCTGAATTTCTGCCTCCAGTTCAGTGATGGTTTGAGCAGCGGTTGCTTGATCAACGAGTTCTTCTTCCCATTGTTCCCGTTCTTCGGCAGGTAAATCCTGCAGTTCCTTATCTAAATCATTTGACCAACTCAGAGAATCAGGGAAAAGGGGCTGAGAAGAGTTCCTTGTTCTGTCTGCTCGTCGACGAAGTTTTTCTTCCCGCAGTCGTGTCTCTAGTCTTTCCCGCCGGCGACGCAGGGATTCGTAAATTGCTTGGGGCGAGGAGGCAAGGCGGCGTTGCAAAATCGTCAAGGCAAAACCCACAGTTCCTTTACGGCGATCGCTCCCTAAGGCGTCTGCGCGGTTGAATTCTGTCCTGACGTAATCCGTCACTTGCTGGTAAAGCTTTGCTTCCAGATCAGACAGAAGATACTTTACGGTGTGTGCTAAGCGTTCTGGAAATAAGAGCCTGCCATCAAATTTGACTAAATCTTCTTTGACGACTCGCCGCATTAAATCGGAAGCATCACAAGTGTGTACACCGTCGCGAAAGCGTCCTTCAAAGCGATCGCCATCTAGGAGTGCCAGAAATAACTGAAAATCTTCTTCTCTGCCATTGTGGGGTGTTGCCGTCATCAGCAAAAAATGACGCGCTAGGGTAGATAGTAGCTTACCTAATCGATAACGCTTGGTTTCTTTAACCTCGTCGCTAAAGAAGGAGGCAGAAAGTTTATGCGCTTCATCAACAACAATTAAGTCCCAATCGCTTTGTTTGAGCTTGAGTTGCAGATTTTCATCGCGGCTGAGCTTGTCCAAGCGAGCAATCAGCAGGGGGATTTCTGTAAAGACATTCCCGGTACGCGCCGCTTCGATGCGGTCATTGGTGAGTATCTCAAAGGGCAGGTGAAACTTTTGGGACAACTCCTCCTGCCATTGTATTGTCAAACTGCCGGGGCAAACAATCAGGCATCGCTGTAAATCCCCCCGCATCAGCAATTCTCGAATCAGCAACCCTGCCATAATGGTTTTGCCTGCCCCCGGATCATCCGCTAGGAGAAAGCGCAACGGTTGACGCGGCAGCATCTGGCCGTACACCGCTGTAATTTGATGGGGTAAAGGTTCTACCAATGAGGTATGCACCGCTAGCAACGGATCAAATAAGTGTGCTAGTCGAATGCGATGAGCTTCAGACACTAACCGCAATAATGCCCCGTCCCCGTCAAAACTCCAGCGGCGAGCTGCACTAACAATCTCCAAGGCTGGCTCGCGATCGCGAAACAGCAGTTCTGTGTGAGGCTGTCCATTGAAATCTTTATAAGTCAATTCAACGACGTCACTTCCATACCACGTTGCGTCAATCACTGTGACAATTTGATTCGGAAGAAGGCCTTTGACTGCTGTACCGTGGGTCAGGTCTTCAAGCTTTGCCATAAGTGATGCGGCAGGCTAAGAGGTTCTAATATTACTTATTATTATTAGCTAATTTACAGCATTCATTAACCAAACAATTGTGCTATTCGAGGTCTAGCAACCCTATAGCTACTTCAGCCATGATATTTAGATACGTTTGGGAATAGCCCATGTCCGATTGTGGTTGCCACATCGAAGCAAGAAATGCGGCGGAGCGCAAAACCCTGCGAATTGTGCTGCTGATCAACGTGCTCATGTTTTTTGTGGAGGTGATTACTGGCGTCCTTGCCCAGTCCACTGCCTTGATTGCTGATTCTCTTGATATGCTGGCCGATGCTCTCGTCTATGGCCTCTCCCTCTATGCCGTGGGGCGATCGCTCAAGCAGAAAACCCGTGCAGCAAGTCTAAGTGGCCTGTTTCAAATAACGCTAGCCGCCCTAATTTTGCTGGATGTGATCCGTCGCTTTGTCAGCGGTAGTGCCCCAGAGGCAGATTGGATGATGGCGATCGCCCTCCTTGGGCTAGTAGCCAATACTTGCTGTCTGTATCTAATTGCCCAACATCGGCGGGGGGAGGTGCATATGCGGGCGAGCTGGATTTTTACCCAAAACGATGTCATTGCCAATGTCAGCGTGATTGGAGCAGGGGCGCTAGTGGTCGTTTTTCAGTCTCCTTATCCTGATTTGATTGTGGGGTTTGGCATCGCCAGCCTTGTGCTTTGGGGCGGGATTCGCATTATTCGGGATGCAAGGCAAGCAGGGATGAGTACCCCTGTAGAATAGGTAGGGTTACCCTTTGGGAGAGGCTTTCTGTGAGCACACCCGCGATCGCCATTATTGACTACGATATGGGCAACCTGCATTCCGTGAGTAAAGCCCTTGATGTGGTGGGGGCAATGCCCTTAGTGAGCGATCGCGCCAGTGACATTTGTGCTGCGGATGCCGTGGTTCTCCCCGGTGTCGGTGCCTTTGACCCCGCCATGACCCATCTCCACGAGCGGGAACTGGTGCCTGTCATTCAGCGGGTGATTCAGCAGGGGATGCCCTTTTTGGGGATTTGTCTGGGTCTGCAAGTCTTGTTTGAGTGCAGTGAAGAAGGCAGAGAACCCGGCCTTGGTATTTTTGCGGGGAAAGTCAAACGCTTTCAATCTGAACCCGGTCTCCCCATCCCCCACATGGGCTGGAACCAACTGACCTTGACGCAACCCGCCTGTCCCCTCTGGCAGAATTTACCGCCAACCCCTTGGGTGTATTTTGTTCACTCCTACTTTGTCGCCCCTGAGGATCCAGAGTTAGTGGCCGCCACCGTCCGTCATGGTCAGCAAACTGTCACAGCCGCGATCGCCCGCACCAATGTCTTTGCTTGTCAATTTCACCCCGAAAAGTCGGGCAAGATCGGCCTGCAACTACTGCGCAACTTTGTCACTCTCGTCAAACACCAGTATGGCCATTTTAATCAAGAATGAGATATTATCCAGTCCAATAATTGCGAATCAGCTCATCACACCGTTCTTGCTAGCGCATCTGTTTTTTTCGGGTGATGCCCATCTGATTGAGGGTGTAACCAACGGTGGAAACTTGTACCCCAAATCGCTGGGCACGATCGATTAAACGGTCATCGGGATGCTTTGAGTCGCTTCACTGATTTTGCCGCCTTGCTTGATATTAGGAGACAACCCGCTCTCGTAAGTCCGAGCTATAGCTCATAAGGGAGTCAGGGGGCATGGGCTAAGCATAGAAATCAAGCCAATCAGACACTTCCCCAAGGTCAGTCCTGATAAAACCGCGTCCGCTTCAGCTCTTCAGTCGTAAACCCCAGCATCCGCAGCACCTCCTCGCGACTTAGTGTGGTGAACTTGTACAGGACAGTTGTTATGATTAACTCTATTATGGCTTGCTGCTTCAGGTCTGTTTCTGTCTGACTCCGCTGCGCAAGTAATCGATTGGGATAAATGACCACGGCTTGCCCATCAGAGAAGGTCTGGCGATACAGACGCAAATAGAGAAAGACTTCAGCAAAGAAGCGTTCGTAGAAGGTATTATCTCTTTGAAACTGGACTTCACAAAAATAAGGGATCAGGGGGGACAAAGACACCGTCAATGCGGAAGGCGGTTTGCTTGAGTTCAACGGAGTCAAAGCGGTAGCCCCTAGGATAGTCAATTCCAAGCAGCTCAAAGAGCGTCTGAGGCAGTTGAGCAAAAGTTGGTAAAAGAGGGAGTCGCGGCGCATGGGCTAGGGAATATATCACGGGAGCATGGATTAAAGCAGGCCGCGATAGCGAATAAATGTCAGCACTGCCGCCCACGACCCCAAAGCCACTTTCAGGGCAATGAGGATATTCAGCCAAGGAATCCAGCCACCACTGAGGAGCGTGCCAAACTGACCCGCCGGCAAGGCCACCCCCATCAACAGGCTGGCACCGCAGAGAATGAAAACAATCACGGAGATTTTTTCCCATCTGGCGGCATGGAAGCGACGATAGATGCTTTCTAGCCATTCTGGAGCTGAGGTAATGGCCACAAGCCCGATCGCCGTCCCGCCAGCAACGCCAGCCGCAAATCCACCCCCCGGACTCAGGTGCCCCCGCAAGGCCAACTCAATACACACAAGGGAGCAAATGGTGGCGCCAAATCTTGCCAAAACAATCGAGGGCTGATCATTAAAGCGGCTAACGTGGCCAAGGGGTTTTTCATTGCTGAGTAGATACTGTGCCCCCATGATGGCAAGAGTGAATACCACCACTTCAAAAATGGTGTCGTACAGGCGATTGCGCAAAATCACAGCCGTAACGGCATTGGGAATGCCACTCTGGTTAACAAGGGTTTCGACAATGGGAAGCGTTGGTACCGCAGGTAGGGTGGGGATCATCAGCATTTTCACCAGCAGCAGCACTGCCGCAATGCCATAGAGCCAAATCATGTCGCTGACTCCTCTTCACTGGGCAAGGGGTAATACACGAGTTCTGTGAGATTGGTGAGCTGGGGCTTGAGGATGGTGTAAAGGCGTGCTACACGGGTCATCGTTAATAATTGAGTGGTTTCTTCAGCACATAGGGCATGAATCTCGCGATCGCGGAGCGCTATTTTAAGTTGCTCAAAGGTGGGATAAATGATTAATTCAACACGCAAATGATAGGGAGCAACGGCTTCACGAATGGCTGCCAGTAAGTGATCCAAGCTATCGCTGGAGAGTGCCGAAGCTAAGATGCCCAATCGCAGCACCAAGGAAGAGCGTACTGCAACGGCGTAGAGCATAATTGAGAGCATTGTTCCCACAAGGGCTTCGGTCAGCGCCACATCGGCAGCGCCGAGAATGGCATAGAGCAGGGCCGCCACCGCACCAATAATGCCACGAATGACAAGGGCGTGGTAGGGATTCTCCTGAAACACCAGCATCAGAGCCGTTAGAGGCAAGAGTGCAGTGACAGCAATGAGCCAGCTATCCATCAGTGTCCTCCCCTTGGGAGCAGTAGGCCAAAACGTAGCCCAGAATGGTGTTCCAGAGGGCGAGGGAGATCAACGCCAAGACCAGAAGCGGCCATTCGCGGGGAATGCGCAGTAACACCCCGATCATGATCGCCATCGAACCTAAGGTATCGGAGACTGACAAAAAATGCAGTTTATAGAGGGGCGATCGCCGACCCACCAGCGGCCATGTTCCCCACAGCCAAAGAAAGAGACCAAAACTAATACAGGCATAACTGATCCACTGTAAAATCACTGACCCCCTCCCTAAAGATTGGCGACATCCCGTAGTCGCCGCAGAATCTGCGCCAAGAGCATCAGGGCACCATTGCCCACACTAAGGATGATCACCCCCACAATGCCAATCATCCAATCATCCCGCTGCACCGACACCAGCAAGATCATAATGGCTGCCTTTGTGGCAATACTGGCAAAGGCCAACATCTTCGACCAGATGTGCTCCCCCTTCCAAGCAGCATAGAGGGGAATGCCCAGAATCAACAGCATGATGACTAAAAAGGCGGTCATTTTTCGGGTCTGTGCTCCACTAGTTGATGCACTTCAAACCAGCCCTCCTCGTCGTAGTGCAGCACGATCGTCTTGGGGGTGAAGGTAATCGTAAAAATATCCAGAAAAATCAGACCGGGGGCACGGGTAGGATCAACGGGTTCACGGACGATCGCTTCATGACGATGGGGACGCACCATCATTTCAATTGTCTCAAAGTAGGCACGGGGAACAGCCATCGCCACTTTTCCTAGGGTACTCAGCCACTGCCGCAGTGTTGCCACACCCCCTCGCCCTTGGGGCAGCAGGAGCGAAACCAAAATCCCAATCGCCAGATTGACCAAGCCAAAGTCCGCCGTCAGCAGTAGCCAAATCGTCAGGCGCAGGGCAAAGTTCAAATAATTCATAGCGCTAACCCCACCAAGCCAAGTAAGAGTAACAGCATCACCCCTAGAAGATGCTCTAGGCGCTCCCAAGCCCCTCGCCAAGCGGATTCCCAGCGGGAGACCCCCAAGGCCACTAGGCCACACCCCACCAAGGGCGGCAAAAAGGCGCGTAACAAACTCATGCCACTACTGTAGGCTTCCATGTAGCCGGCATTGGCCAGAAATAGCCCACCCAAGAGCACCATTGTGGCGGCACTATAGCCCATAGGGGTCTTGCTGGGATAGCGGGGCAAAAAGAGGAATTTGCTGTAAATTGTGGCGGTCAAAAAGCCAGCACCATAGAGCAGTCCCTGCTGCCACGGA
Source organism: Thermosynechococcus sp. HY213 (assembly GCF_031460975.1). Lineage (NCBI taxonomy): Bacteria > Bacillati > Cyanobacteriota > Cyanophyceae > Acaryochloridales > Thermosynechococcaceae > Thermosynechococcus > Thermosynechococcus sp. HY213. The sequence continues at coordinate 48,230 of NZ_JAVKVB010000017.1, forward strand.
TCAAGGTAACTCAGGGTCAAGGCCTTAGCGGGGAATCCAGCAAGGAAGGGCACACCGACAATGCCATAACCGGCAATAATCAGGGCGATCGCCACTGGGCGCGGCAGACCCTCTTGGCGCAATTCACTAAGACGATAGTGGCACAGTTCCCCCACACTCAAAAAAAGACTGGCCTTGGCTAAGCCGTGCATCAGAGCATACAAACCCGCTGCCGGTGGGGCAATGATCACCCATCCCAGGTGGCCAAGGGTACTAAAGCTGAGCATCCGTCGTACATCATCGGCCACCAAGGCAAATATTGAGCCAAAAAAGATCGAGGCGAGGGCAAACAGCTGCACAATATCGGCAATGTTGCTATGGAGCAGACTGACGCGAGCAAGGCTAAACACCCCAGCATTTTCGACAATGCCGGCCAGGAGAGCAGCAACAATGGGAGCAGCAACGACGTTAGTTTGGGGCAACCAAAGCCCACTAATGAAAATGGCGCCCTTGGCCAACAATGCCATCAAAATCAGCGCCACAGCCTCTGGCGGTGCCTGCATCAGGGCACTAAAGGCAAAGGTATGGTTTGTCTGATAGACGAGCGCCACCCCCATTAGATAAAAGAGCATGGCCACGTTGCTCACCATCAGGTAGCGTAGGCCAATCCAGAGGGGGCGATCGCTACGGGGATAGGCAATCAACAAAAAGACAACAATCCCCAGCACCTCAATATTGACGTAGAGACTGAGGAAATCCGCTGAAATAAAGACGGTGTTGGCACAGCCGTGGAGCAGACACAGCAGCACATAGAAGAACGCTTTATAACCCTCCTGCCACGTATGTAACAGTGCTGCCAAAATGACGAGGGCATTGGTGACAATAAAGTAGCCACTGAGGGGGTCAATGCTCAGGGAAATGCCAAAGCTATCGAGTAGGACAAACGCAGTGTTGACTTGGTTAATGGTGATGCCTAAGCCGACACAGAGGGAAACAAGGGCGATCGCCAGCGGCAGACCCCGCGCTAAGGGGGGCAATAAGTAAAGCGTTAAACCCGCCACAAAGGGCAACAAAATCCAAGCGATCGCCAGCGCCGTCATTGCCGCTCCCTACAGGTACTTTTGATCAATTTCTGGGGTTTCCAACGTCGGGTTATCCCGCGCTAGCTTCATTGCTGCCACCAGCATCAGCGTTTGAATCGAAAGGCCAATCACGATCGCGGTTAAAATCACGGCTTGGGGTACGGGGTCGGCATAGGCAGCATCAAAGGCTCCGCCACGGGCAATGGGCGTGACCAGACCACTGTGGGTGGCAATGACCACAAACAAAGCCACTACGCCGGTGCTCATGACATCCATCGTCACAATCTTCATTAGCAGGTTTTTCTTGACGATCGTTGCTAGAAACCCGACGAGGATAGTGACAAAAACACTGGCTTCCAAGAAAATCATGAGACCCCACCCCCAGACACTCTGGTATTTAGAACAAACTGTAACATTCTGCTTTGCCGTTACACCTTGCCTGTTGCTATAAAACTGCACTGCCGCAACCAACGGTGAGGAACCTTAAGCCCGTCAACCCCCATCTTGACTTTATTCAGATCAATATTAATTCTTTATAGAATAGATTTTTGTCAATAGAAGTGCCACAAACTTTATAATTTAGAAAAATGCTTAACAATTTGCAACATTTGGCAAATAGGTATATATTCTTATTCAGATGCGTGAACAGAGTACTGGACTCGTCCCTTGGGGGGTTGTCTGATGAATGTCCAATTTCCTTGGCTGACTGTACTGACACTGCTGCCTTTAGTGGCAGCCTTTTTCATTCCCGTATTGCCCGACCGTGAGGGGAAGACAGTCCGCTGGTATGCCCTAGCGATCGCCCTCCTCGAATTTGGCCTCTCGGCAATGGTTTTCTGGCAGCACTACGATGCCCAATCCGCCCAGATCCAAATGGTGGAAACCGTGCCTTGGCTGCCGCAAATCGGCCTGAACTGGTCCCTAGCGGTTGATGGCCTTGCCGTCCCCCTGATGTTGCTGACGGGTCTGGTCAACACAGTGGCAATCTTTGCGGCTTGGCAAGTAAAGCAGAAGCCGCGTTTATTTTATTTCCTGATGCTGGCGCTCTACAGTGCCCAAATTGGCGTCTTTGCCGCCCAAGACCTCATCCTCTTCTTCCTGATTTGGGAATTGGAACTGGTGCCCGTCTATCTACTCATTTCCATCTGGGGGGGAGCCAAACGCCAATACGCCGCTACAAAATTCATCCTCTACACTGCCGTTGGTTCCCTCTTTATCCTCATTGCTGGCCTCGGGATGGCCTTCTATGGGGGGGACTTTACGCTCAGCATGGCGGCCTTGGGTCTCAAGGACTATCCCTTGGCGCTGGAACTGCTGGCCTATGGTGGTTTCCTGATTGCCTTTGGTGTCAAGCTGCCGATTTTTCCGCTACACACTTGGTTACCCGATGCCCATGGTGAAGCCTCGGCGCCCGTGTCAATGGTGCTGGCAGGCGTGCTCTTGAAAATGGGGGGCTATGGCCTGATTCGCTTCAACCTGCAAATGTTGCCGGATGCCCACATCTACTTTGCCCCTGTTCTGATTGCCCTTGGGGTCGTGAATATTGTCTATGGTGCCCTGACTGCTTTTGGCCAAGAAAACCTGAAGCGGCGGCTGGCCTACTCCTCGATTTCCCACATGGGCTTTGTGCTGCTGGGCATTGGTGCCCTCAATGGCATTGGTCTCAATGGGGCGATGCTGCAAATGCTTTCCCACGGTTTGATTGCGGCTGTTCTCTTCTTCTTGGCCGGGGTGACCTACGATCGCACCCACACATTGGCCATGGCAAAAATGAGCGGGATTGCCCAATCCATGCCGAAAACCTTTGCCCTCTTTACTGCCGGCTCTATGGCTTCGCTGGCGCTGCCCGGTATGAGTGGTTTTGTCAGTGAACTGACGGTCTTTTTGGGCTTGACCAACAGTGATGCCTACTCCACGACCTTCAAAGTGGGGGTGATTTTCCTTGCCGCTGTTGGGGTGATTATTACGCCCGTCTATCTGCTCTCGATGGTGCGCCGTGTCTTTACGGGCAAACAAGCGGGCGATATGTTTGACAAACTGCTGTTGGACATCAATCCCCGTGAAACCTTCATTGCCCTGTCCCTGTTGGTGCCGATTATTGCTGTGGGGATGTATCCCAAGCTAGCCACCCAAACCTACGATGTGACCACGACAGCGATCGCTAGCCATGTCCATGCGGCTCTGCCGGCGGTAGTGCAGCACCATCTGCCCCTCTATGCCCAACTGACCCAATCCGCCCCCAGCCTAGTTAGTGAAGCAACCGTTGCCGACAGTACCCTCTAGGGGTGAGGGGTGGGAATGCACCGTCTCCAACTGGCAGTTCAGGGCATTCATTGCTAGAGTGGAGTAACGGCATTCCTGCCCTTGGGCAGATTGCATAAACTGAATACGGTGATTCAATAAAGGCTCTATGAGTAATCTCGAGAAACAAATTGAACAAGCCCGCGAGGAAGCCCACAAAATCTGTGACACCGAAGGGGCAACCTCTGGACAGTGTGCCGCCGCTTGGGATGCCCTTGAGGAACTGCAAGCGGAAGCTGCCCACCAACGCGCTGAGCAGCAAGATCACAAAACCTCCTTCCAGCAGTACTGTGATGACAACCCTGATGCTGCTGAGTGCCGCATTTACGACGACTAAGGGTTGAGGGTGTGGGTCGCTGGCAACAGTTGTGGGATCAATTTGCCGCAGCGACGGGTCAGCGGCTCCATGGGGGTAAAGCCCTTGCGGTAGGGGGCGGCAGTATCAACACCACCTATGTGTGGCAACATCCTGAGCAACCCCTCTTTGTTAAATTCAATCGCCCTGAACGTCAGGCCATGTTTGCTGCCGAAGCCAATGCCCTGCGGGCGATCGCCAAGGTTCAAGCGATTCGTGTTCCCCTTCCCCTGCTATGGGGAGTGGTTGAGGACGCGAGTTTTTTAGTGTTGGAATACTTGCCCCTCACCAGTGCCGGAGATTGGTGGCAAATGGGGGTAGAGCTGGCACAGTTGCACCTCAAGAGCACTGGCGATCGCTATGGCTGGTCGGAGAATAACACCATTGGTGCCACTCCTCAAATCAACCCTTGGTCAGACAACTGGGGGGAGTTTTTCCGCGATGCTCGCCTGCGTTATCAGTTTGATCTGGCTCGCCGTCGGGGTGGACACTTTCCCAAGGCGGAGCAGCTCCTAGCAGCCATTCCAGAACTCCTGAACCATGAGCCAACCCCTACCCTAGTGCACGGCGATCTCTGGTCGGGAAATGCTGCCTTTTGTCGTACGGGGGAACCCGTCATTTTCGACCCCGCCAGTTACTATGGCGATCGCGAGGTGGACTTGGCCATGAGTGAACTCTTTGGTGGCTTTCCTGCGGCCTTTTATGAGGGCTACAACGCCACCTATCCCTTAGCGGCTGACTATAGGCAACGGAAAACCATCTACAACCTGTACCACATCCTCAATCACTTCAATCTCTTTGGCGGCAGTTATGGGACTCAAGCCCAGTACATGATTGAGCAGATCCTTTAACTACAAGCTGCCCTGTGGAACAGAACGTTTGCCAAAGCACTCTAAAATCAAACAGTGCTCCCTCGCCTCACATCCCTGTAGTATCGTGGAGTGCATGGCTTCAATTTTTGAGTGTTTGCGAGATTCCTTCCTATGTCCGATGGCAAAGTGCCACCCACAAATGCTTCTACCCCTGAATCAGTGACAGCCAAGGCCGAAAAGACGACAGAACCTTGGTGGCTGGAGATGGCCAAAACCTTGGGGCTGGCTGCTCTCTTGGCCTTTGGTATTCGTACCTTTGTAGCAGAAGCGCGCTATATCCCCACCGGCTCGATGGAAGAAACCCTGCTGATTAACGATCGCCTGATTATTGAAAAGATCAGCTACTATTTCCATGCCCCCCATCGCGGCGACATTATTGTTTTCAATCCAACTCCGGCCTTGCAACAGGCAGGCTTTCGTGATGCCTTTATCAAGCGGGTGGTGGGCTTGCCTGGGGATCGCGTGGAACTCCGCCAAGGGCGCGTCTATATCAACAATCAACCCCTACCCGAACCCTATCTAGCTCCCTCGACATTGACCTCCGTCGATACCTGTGCCGGTATTCAGCCCTATCTGGCTCAACCGCAGGTGATTCCTGCCAACAGCTACTTGGTCTTGGGGGATAACCGCAATAACAGCTTTGATGGCCGCTGCTGGGGCGTGGTACCGCGCAATTACATTATTGGTCGTGCGGCGATTCGCTTTTGGCCCCCCGATCGTTGGGGGTTGATTACCGATCCCAAGGAACCGCAACAGTGAGGCAAACCCTGCGCACCGAGGTACTCGTTGTGGGTGGTGGCACAGGGGGGGTAGCTGCTGCTTTAACGGCGGCTCGTATGGGAGCGCAAACGGTGCTGGTCAGTGAAACGCCGTGGCTAGGGGGCATGCTCACCAGTGCTGGGGTGGCGGCGCCCGATGGCAATGAACTCATGGCGTGGCAAACCGGGCTGTGGGGTGAGTTTCTGCGGGCGATCGCCCAACGCCAAGTGGGGGGGCTAGATCATGCTTGGGTGAGTTTTTTTACCTTTGAGCCAAAGGTCGCCGCTGATCTTTTTGCCGAGTGGGTCAAGGCAACCCCCAACCTGACGTGGCTTGTCGGTGAACTTCCCCAAGCGGTTTTGCGCCAAGGCGATCGCGTCCTCGGGGTGGAATTGACCACCCTCACCCTCCATGCCCAAATCACGATTGACGCCACAGAACTCGGGGATCTCCTTGCCTTGGGGGAAATTCCCCATCGCTGGGGGTGGGAGTGGCAGGCAGACACCCAAGAACCCTCAGCCCCCCCAGCACCCACAGCCTTGACTCAAACCTATCCCGTTCAAGCCCCCACATGGATTGTCGTTTTACAGGACTACGGTGAGGGTGCCACTGCCCCAGAGATTCCCCCTTCTCCCCTTTGGGATGAGCACAAGTTTAACGGTGCTTGGGCAGGCTATGACCCGCTGCACTTTCTCAACTATGGCCGCCTGCCGGGAAACCGCTTTATCCTCAACTGGCCGCAGCAGGGGAATGACTATGGGGTGGGTCTGGAACGGCTGATTGGCTCTGCCCAAGAGCGACAGGCCTTTTGCCAAGAGGCACGCTGGCACGCCCAAGATTTTGCCCGTTATGTGCAGCAACAGTTGGGTCGCCGCTATGGCTTAGCGGAAGAGACGTTTCCCCAACTCCCTGACCAACTGGGGGGCGGTGCCTATGCCCTCCATCCCTATTACCGCGAAAGTCGGCGCCTGATGGGTGTCACCACAATTCACGAGCAGGATATTCTCCCCACTGCGCCACCACCCGTTGATGCCCAAGGTCACTACACGGGCATTGCCATCGGCAACTATCCGAACGATCACCACTATCCGGGGATGGAACTCCCCCTTGTCCCTAAGTCCATTCGTTGGGGCGGTCGTTGGACGGGGACGCCCTTCGTGATTCCCTATACGTCGTTGATTCCCCAGACGGTAGAGGGCTTTCTAGTGGCAGAGAAAAATATCTCGGTGACCCATATTGCCAATGGTGCCACTCGCTTGCAACCGCTGGTAATGGGCATTGGACAGGGGGCAGGGTGGCTAGCCGCCACAGCCATTCGCCAAGGGAAATCGCTGCACCAACTGGTGGGCACCCTTGATCTGAAGCCCCTGATTCAGGAGTGCCGACAGGCAATCTTTCCCTTCTTTAACCTGCCGCCGCAACATCCCGAATGGGAAGCTTGGCAACTCCAGACACTCAATACATTTGATCCCACAGTTCCCCTACCGCCGACGGTGGCGATCGCCCAACCGACACCCATGATCGTGAGCGCCGGCATGCAAACGGTTAGCGGCGAATTTGTGAAACTAGGGGAACAGGCGTATCAACTCCGCACGGATCAGTGGTCTTGGCCTTTGGTAACACTCCACCCCACCGTCAACGAGCAACTGCAAACCTATCAAAGTGGGCAGCGAATCACAGTAACGGGGTTTATGAACCCCTACGCCCCTTGGATTCGGGTGGCGTGCGTGGCCTAAGTTTCGCAGCTTAGCTCCCCAAGGCGTTGATTAAAACGCAGATTCTCACTGTAGTCCACGGGGACATCAATAATGCTGGGCACAGACTGCGCAAGGGCAGTTTTCAACGTTGGGATAAAATCAGCGGTGGCTTCAATGCGATACCCCTTGAGTCCCATGCTCTCGGCCAACTTGACAAAGTCCGGGTTACCAAAGTGGACATAGGCAGATTCACCAAAGTAGCGCTGCTGCTTCCACTCGATGAGGCCATAGCCGCCGTCATTAAAGACGATGGTTGTAAAGTTGGTTCCTATGCGCAGCGCGGTTTCCAGTTCTTGGCAATTCATCATGAAGCCGCCATCGCCGGTGACTGCCACCACATGCCGCTGCGGATAGACTAATTTCGCCGCTATTGCCCCTGGTACGGCAATCCCCATTGCGGCAAAGCCATTGGAAATCAGGCAGGTATTGGGGCGATCGCAATGGTAGTGACGGGCAATCCACATCTTGTGGGCACCCACATCAGAAATGACGATATCCTCTGGCCCCATGACTTGACGCAGGTCGTAGATGAGCTTTTGCGGCTTGACGGGAAAACTCTCATCTTGGGCATATTGGCAGTAGTCAGCCACAATGTCTTGGCGCAGTTGCACGGCATAGGGGGTGGGCTTATCTTGGCGATCGGCCCGCTTGAGAATTTCATAGAGGGAATCAGAAATATCTCCCACCACCTCAATCACAGGAATATAGCTGCTGTCAATTTCGGCATGGGTGGCCGCAATATGGATAATGGGCAAGCGGCCATCGGGGTTCCAGCTTTTCGGGGAATACTCAATCAAGTCATAGCCAACGGCAATCACTAAGTCAGCATGATCAAAGCCGCAGCTAATGTAATCCCGCTGCTGGAGTCCCACCGTCCACAGGGCAAGGGAGTGCTGATAGGGAATGACCCCTTTACCCATGAAGGTATTGGCCACGGGGATATTCAGCTTTTCGGCAAAATGGGTGAGGGCAGCGGCAGCGTGGGCACGAATAGCGCCATTCCCCACTAAGATCAGGGGGTTCTCAGCAGCATTGATCAGTTCAGCGGCCTTGAGAATGCTCTGGAACGAGGCATAGGTTTTTTCGGGCGGGCTAGGCTTGAGGGGATAGCCCTCAGCTTCCATGGCGGCAATGTTTTCGGGCACATCAATGTGAACCGCCCCTGGCTTTTCATTCTGGGCAATCTTAAAGGCCTTGCGGACAATTTCTGGCGTAATGCTGGGGCGGACAATCTGGGCATTCCATTTGGTTACCGGGCTAAACATGGCCACCAAGTCTAGATATTGGTGGGACTCGATGTGCATGCGATCGGTGCCTACCTGCCCTGTAATGGCCACAAGAGGAGCACCATCGAGGTTAGCATCGGCAACACCGGTCATTAAATTCGTAGCACCGGGACCGAGAGTAGAAAGACACACCCCCGCTTTGCCGGTGAGACGACCATAGACATCGGCCATAAAGGCCGCCCCTTGTTCATGGCGGGTGGTGATAAATTGAATGGGGGAGCGACGCAGCGCTTGCAGAACATCAAGATTTTCTTCCCCCGGCAGACCAAAAATGTATTCTACGCCTTCATTTTCAAGGCATTTCACGAGTAATTCGGCGGTATTCATAAGGATGGGCGATCGCGGGCACTACTCCCTATCGTAGTTCTGTCTTTTTCGCCCAATCCTTAAATATTGGCAAATGCTGACGAAAGTTATGCCGCGGCCAGATCGGAGATCACCTTGGCCAGATTAATGTCCTTTTGGGTAATGCCGCCGGCATCATGCGTCGTAAGGCAGACCGTCACCCGATTCCAAGAAATGGATAAATCAGGGTGATGTCCAGCTTGCTCAGCGGGATCCACCAGACGATTGACAAAGGCAATGGAGCCAAGAAAATCCTTGAAAACAAATGTTTGCTCAAGGCGATCGCCCGCCAATTTCCAGCCCGCTAGGTTTGCTAGTTGTGCCTCAATATCGGCTGGAGAGAGTCGCTCTGCCATGGTTGTGCCTCAACCCTATTAGCTCTAGGGTAGCAGAGGCAATTTACCAACTGGACTTGACCACCCCCGGCAGCAACCCTTGGTGGGCCATTTCCCGCAGGGCATTGCGGCAGAGGCCAAAATCACGATAATAACCACGAGGACGACCTGTCAACCAGCAGCGATTTCGTAGCCGCGAAGGGGCACTATTGCGGGGCAACCGTTGCAGTTGACGATGGATGCTCATGATCTCTTCTTGGGTTTCGGCGCTGGCCAGTTGAGCCTTGAGTTCTTGGCGTTTGCTGGCGTATTTAGCAACAAGCCGTTGCCGCTTTTTTTCCCGTTCGATCATGCTTTTTTTGGCCATGGGGGTGTGTTTGTCCTCGATAATGATGAATTTGGTATCCTATATCCTATCAAAGAGCGATTTGCTGCTGCAACTGTTGATCCTTGCGGGGTGTTTCTGTGCCCTTACATCTGTACAACACACTGTCTCGCCGCCTTGAACCCTTCTCGCCCCTGCACCCAGAGCGGGTGACGATCTATGCCTGTGGTGTCACGGTGTATGACTACTGCCATTTGGGGCACGCCCGTTCCTATGTGGCTTGGGATGTGCTGCGCCGCTATCTCACGTTCTTGGGCTACGTGGTGCACTATGTGCAAAATTTTACCGATATTGATGACAAGATTTTGCGCCGCGCCCATGAAAACGGCGAGACGATGGCCACAGTGAGCGATCGCTACATTGCCGCCTACCACGAGGACATGGCGGCCTTGAATATCCTACCTGCCACTGCTTATCCCCGCGCGACAGAGGTGATTCCAGAAATTATTCACCTCATTCAAGGGCTACTGGATCGCGGCTATGCCTATGTGGCCGGCGGGGATGTTTACTATGCCGTGGCACAATTTCCCAGCTATGGCAAGCTCTCCGGGCGCCAGCTTGAGCAACTCATGGCCGGTGCCAGTGGCCGCATTGAGGAAGAGGAGGAGCAGCGCAAACGCCATCCCCTTGATTTTGCCCTCTGGAAAGCCGCAAAGCCGGAGGAAATGGCTGTTTATGACCCGTGGGAAGCCCCTTGGGGTAAAGGGCGCCCCGGCTGGCACATTGAATGCTCGGCAATGGTGCGACAGGCCTTTGGGGCAACGGTGGATATTCATTGCGGTGGCATGGATTTAATTTTCCCCCACCACGAGAATGAAATTGCCCAATCGGAGGCGGTGACGCAACAGCCCCTAGCCCGATTTTGGCTCCACAACGGCTTTGTTACCGTCAACACAGAGAAAATGTCCAAGTCCTTGGGGAATTTCACAACCATTCGTGATCTGCTGGCTCAGGGGGTGGATGCCATGGCCTTGCGCCTGTTGGTTTTGCAGGCTCAGTACCGCAAACCCTTGGACTTTACGCCAGAGGCACTGACCGCCGCTGCCAAGGGCTGGCAAACCCTGAAGGAGGCGCTACAGCTCAATCGGCAGCTCTCCCTGCCCGTCATTGATCCAGAGGGGGTCAAAGCTCACCCCAGTACCCAAGCCTTTTGTCAAGCTATGGATGAGGACTTGAACACCGCAGCAGCTCTAGCGGTCATCTTTGAACTGGCCAAAGTCCTGAATCGTGAGCAGCATCGCTATCTCCACGGGGGAGACTGGGGGCGATCGCCCGCTGAAATCAGCCGCGACTGGCACACCCTAGTCACTCTTGCTCAGGTTTTGGGTCTAGAGGCAAAAGCAGAGGCACAAGCTGCGTCAACGGTTGGCCTAACCGATGAGGAGATTCGAGAGTTAATTGCTGCTCGCACCGCTGCCCGCCAAGCCAAGAACTATGCGGAGAGCGATCGCCTGCGGGATCTCCTTTTGGCTCAAGGGGTCAAACTCGTGGATCAAAAGGACGGCACCACCCATTGGTTTCGCGTGCCCGCTGGCTCAACCCCCTAACTGTGGAGAACACTATGCACGATTCCCTTGCTGACCTGCGTCAGGAACTCTTGGCGCTTCTGTGCCGCGATGCCTACCGTGCCGGCGAGTTTATCCTTTCCTCTGGCCAAAAAAGCCACTACTACATCAACTGCAAACCTGTGACCCTATCAGCGCGGGGCGCTTACCTTGTGGGGCGGCTCTTCTTGGCGCAGTTAGCCCCTGAAGCGGTGGCGGTGGCGGGTCTCACCCTTGGGGCGGATCCCTTGGTGGTGGCAGTGAGCGTGCTCTCCAATGTGCACGGGCAGGATCGGGCAGCGCTGATTGTGCGCAAGGAAGCCAAAGGCCACGGCACGATGAGCTTTATTGAAGGTCCCCCCTTGCCCCAAGGGGCGGTGGTCACGGTGCTTGAGGATGTGATCACGACGGGGGGGTCTGCCCTCAAGGCGGTGCTGCGGCTCCAAGAGGCAGGCTATGTGGTCAATGAGGTTCTGGCCATTGTCGATCGCCAAGCGGGCGGGGAAGCTGCCTTTGCCGCTCAAGGAATACCCCTGCGATCGCTCTTTCGGATTAGCGACCTCGAAGCCTACCTCAATGCGGTCTAAATTCCCAACCGCTGGTAAATTTCCTCGAGGTACTTGAGGTGATGTTCAGGGTTAAAGCAGGCCTCGAGTTCCTCTGGTGCCAGGTAGCGCTGAATCTCTGGATCCCCTTTGAGGTTGGCAGCAAAGTCACCGTTGGGTTGATTCCACGCGGCATGGGCATGTTTTTGCACCAAGGCATAGGCAGCTTCGCGACTCAGCCCCTTCTCCACCAGCGCCAAGAGCACCCGCTGACTAAAGATGACACCGCCGTAGCAGTTCATATTGCGGCGCATATTTTCGGGATAGACCTGCAGCGTCTGCACCAAGTCAGTCATTTCCACCAGCATAAAGTGGCTGAGAATCGAGCTATCGGGCAAAATCACCCGTTCCACCGCACTGTGGGAAATATCCCGCTCATGCCAGAGGGCAACATTTTCAAGGGCAGCCAAAGCATTCCCCCGCAGCACCCGCGCTAGACCGGTCAGTCGTTCGGAACGAATGGGATTGCGTTTGTGGGGCATCGCAGAGGAGCCTTTTTGTCCCTTCGAGAAGAATTCCTCGACTTCAAGGACATCGGTGCGCTGAAGATTGCGAATCTCAACAGCAAAGCGCTCGAGGCTGGCTCCCAAGAGGGCAAGGGTTTGGGCATAGTCGGCATGGCGATCGCGGGAAATCACCTGTGTTGAAGCGGTATCGGGTTGGAGACCGAGTTTTTGGCAGGCGATCGCCTCCACCCGCGGATCCACATTGGCATAGGTGCCCACTGCCCCCGAAATTTTGCCTACGGCCACGGTGCGCTGCAATTGGCACAGGCGATCGCGATGGCGCAGCAATTCCGCCAGCCAACCCGCGAGTTTGAACCCAAAGGTAATGGGTTCGGCATGAATCCCATGACTGCGTCCCACCATCACCGTATAGCGATGTTCTTGGGCACGGTGGCGTACTGCCTGAATGAGCTGCTCCAACTGCTCTTGAATCAGCGTCAGACTGGCCACCAATTGCAGGGCTAAACCGGTGTCGAGGACATCTGAACTGGTCAAGCCAAGGTGAATATAGCGGCCGGCATCGCCAACATGTTCGTTGACATTGGTGAGGAAGGCAATGACATCGTGCTTTACCTCTGCCTCAATTTCCAGCACCCGTTGGGGGTCAAACTTGGCCTTGGCTTTGATTTCAGCGACGGCGTCAGCAGGAATATGTCCCAGTTCGGCTTGGGCTTCGCAGACCGCAATCTCAACATCGAGCCATGTTTTTAATTTGTAGGCATCCGTCCAGAGATTCCCCATTGGGGCAAGGGTATAGCGTTCGATCATGGGCGTATGTATCTCTAAGGGTGATCAAAAACGGTCATCTGGGGGCGATCGCCTATTTGCGTTCGGGATGGTACACAGTTTCCGCCGTGGCAAAGCCATTGAGGCGATAGATGAGTTGGTAAAGACGGCTGTAGTCCCGCTGGTTAAAGTGCAGGATCAATCGCGGCAGGTGGAGCGTGTGAGTCAAGGCAGGACGGTTAATGGGTTGCTCGTCTTCCACTTCCCGAGGCAACGGTTCAGCGCGTTCAATCTGCCCCGACACGAGGATGTCTTGAAAATCGCGATTGAGTTCTGCCAAGGCGGCATCACTAATGTCTTGGTTCAACCGCAGCACCAAGCGATCGCCCACATAGCGGCTAGAGTGATAGACACGATAAAAGCCACTGAGGTAAGCCAACCCCTCCTCAACACTGGTGCAAATGCGGTAGAGTTCCTGATCTTCACGGTTAATTAGTCCCTTGGCTGCCAGTTCTTCACGAATAAATCGATCCCAATGCTGCCAGTAGGTGCCGCCGGGAATGTCCATCAAGACCAAGGGTTTAGGGGGGGCTTTGCCCGTTTGACAGAGAGTCAAGCATTCAAAGGCTTCATCTTGGGTGCCAAAGCCACCGGGAAATACAGCAATGGCATCGGTTTCCTTGAGCAAAAAGAGCTTGCGCGTAAAGAAGTACTTGAAGTGAATCAGACGCGGATCCCCTTCAATATAGGGGTTAGCCCCCTGCTCAAAGGGGAGTTCAATGTTCAGGCCAAAGGACTTATTGGAGCCTGCCCCTTTGTTGCCAGCCTCCATGATGCCACCCCCGGCACCGGTGATAATCATAAACCCCGTGGCACTCGCCGCTTGGGCAAAGGCCACCGCCATTTCATAGACTGGCGCCGTGGAGGGAGTGCGTGCCGATCCAAAGATCGAAATTTTGCGGGTATGGCGATAGGGGGCAAAGACCCGCAGGGCTTGGTGCATATCCCGCAGGCAGGAACGCAGAATCTTCCAATCTAGTCGTTCCAGTTCCTCATCGGCAATATCCAGAAAAAGTTGCAGGGCTTGGTAAATCACGTCGCCGTGGGGCACCCTATCCAAGCGACGAATTAACTGTTCAAGGTCTTGCTGTAGGCTACTTAAAGCGACTCGCGAAAGGGTCATGGCACCCTAAGAACGTTAGCACCCTATTTTATCAGGCAGCGGGATCACCTGATGCAGTGGGTAGGCTGAGGGTAAAGGTGGTAATGCCCGCTTCACTGTCGGCGCTAATTTCACCCTGCAATTGCTCCACGAGTTTTTGGGTGAGGGCAAGGCCTAAACCCGTTCCCCCCTGTTGCCACGGATCGGCATTGGGAATGCGATAAAACTTTTCAAAGATGCGCGGTAGCTCCTCACTAGGAATCTCTGAGGGATTACTCACTTGAATTTGCAGGCGATCGCCCCCGATTGGATCAAAACGGACAACAATCTGTGCGCCAGCAGGGCTGTACTTACAGGCATTGTTGAGTAACTCTGCCAAGATGCGGGCTAAGGCATGGCGGTTGGAGAGGAGGGGCGGCAACGTGGCGGGGCGCAAAATCTCAAGGGATTGCTGCCGCTGTTGCATGCGGTTGCGGAAGGGTTCGAGCACCGAGGGCAGCCAACTGTCGAGATCAATCACCTCCTGTTGAATCTGGCTGCGCCCTGCCTCTAGGCGTTGCAGATCCAGCAAATCATTGATCAATTCCGTTTCGCGGTTGCACTCATTGGCGAGAATGTCGAGGTAGCGTTTCTGGCGATCGTCGGTGGCAAATTGCTTCAGCATATAGATGGCCATTTTCATATTGGCCATGGGGGTACGCAACTCGTGGGAAACGGTACTCAAGAAATCATCCTTAATGGCATTGAGCCGCTCTAGCTCCTGCATTTTCTGTTCCAGTTCGGCAGTACGGGCGCGCACTTGGCGCTCCAAATCCGCATTGAGTTCTTGTACCTGTTGGTAAAGCTGCGCTTGGTGAATGGCGAGGGCACACTGATCGGCAATGGTTTTGACGAGGCTTAAATCTTCTGGTGTCCAAGACTTGGGCAGGGTTTGTTGCCAAAGCTGGCGATCGCTTGCCAAAACGGACGTTGCCTCACTGGGTTCCCACTCCCAATCGAGGAGCGTAATTTGGCCGAGGAGTTGGCCAAGGTAAACTAGGGGAGTGATCACCAAGGCATTGACATTTAAGGTTCTGAGATCCGTTTGCAGCGGCTCTGGCAGATCTGGGCGACTGGCAGCTAAGACCACCTGTTCACCGCTGCGAAGGGTAGATTCAAAGAGGACGATCGCCTGCTGGTTGAGAGCAATCAAGTGGTTGGGTAAGCTGACAAATTGAGGACGGCTGGCATAGGTAGGGCTATTGGGCGCATGGGTTTGCGTAATCAGGCAGAGGGTCGATCCCAAGGCTTCTAGGAGTAAATCAGCGGTAATTTGCAGAACTTCCGCTGCCACCATAGTGGTACGCATGGCTTGAATGATGCGGTTAATGATGGCCTCACGGCGGGCTTGGTTGCGCAGTTGTTCCTCGGCTCGCTTGCGATCGGTGACATCCATGACATAGCTGCGGATCAGCTCACTTTCATAGATGTAGTGAATGGATTGCTCGTAGATGCGCCCTTGGTACTCCACCTCCCGCACATGCACTTTTTCTTGGGTTTGCTTCATGTAGCGTGCGAGTTCCGGCAATCCCAGCAATAGAGGATGAGTCAACTTCTGTTGCTGTAGATCTCGAAACTGTATCACTGCCGCTGGATTGAGATACGTCACCCTCCCCTCTAAATCCACTTCCAAAATTGGGTTGGGCGTCAGCTCCGGATAGGAGGCCAAGCGCACTAAGGCCGCTTCACTAAAATTCTCGATATTACCTTCACTGAGGGGGACAAGTGTTGCAAAGGGATTGGTGCTTTTGGAGAGAAATCCTAAGACATCGGTACTGCGGCAAAAATCCTGAAACTCCGTATCCGTCATGTTCGTCAAGGTCAAGTAGCGGGCACGCACATCGCCGCCAAACACAATCATGTCACCGCCACGCAAATCATGGGCAACAATCCGCTGGCCATTGACCAGAGTGCCATTCGTACTGCGCTTGCCCTGCAAATCACCATCAATGAGGCGAAAAAGATGGCTATTGGTTTCAGGACTGGTCACCCGTAACAAAATCGCGTGCTGCCGTGAGACCATCTTCGAGTGAAGCACAATTGAATTCGTTGGATCGCGACCGATGGAATAAGTGGCTGCCTCTAGCAAAATAGGTCGCCGCCCCTCACTGTCTTCGAGGACTAACAGGTGGCGGACTGCCTGCCGCTCGTGGCTCACCGTTGCCTCCTTGCCTAGGACGGCTGGGCACCCTGACGAAAGGATACTGGTGTCGCTGTCACCTTCCAAGTGGGTTCTTTGACAGGTAGGGTAGTATATTGGCGCACCAAGGCACGGAACTCATCACCGTCAATGGTTTCTTTCTCAAGGAGCAGCTCCACCAGCTTATCAATGGCCACCCGATGCTCGCGGATCAGTTTGCGGGCAATCTCGTAGCAGTGCATAACAATCTCGCGCACTTGGTGGTCAATTTGCACGGCCACAGCTTCAGAATATTCAGCGCGCGGCATGAGATCTCGACCCAGAAAGACCTCGTTGCCCGGCGTTTCAAGGGCTAAGTGTCCCAAGTCCGACATGCCGTAACGGGTCACCATTTCCCGCGCCAGATTGGCCACTGCTCGCAAGTCGCTACTGGCACCCACGGTGACTTCAGCATCGCCAAAGATTTCCACTTCGGCAGCGCGCCCCCCCAATAGAATGGTGATCTCATCGAGGAGCCATGCGCGGGTATAGAGGCCACTATCCACCCGCTCTTCATCAAAGATTTGCTGGGCAAAGCCGCCAACGCCCCCAGACCGGGGAATAATGGTCACTTTATTGAGGGGATCCGCATGTTTCAAGAGCGTCATCAGTAGAGCATGACCCACTTCGTGGTAGGCAATCAGCCACTTTTTCTTGCTGTCGAGGAGGGGAGTGAGCGTCATGCCAATCGTCACGCGATCAATGGCATCGTCAATTTCGGCATTGGTAATGGCCGGTTTGCGACGCCGAGCAGTAAGAATTGCGGCTTCATTGAGGAGGTTGGCCAGTTCGGCACCCGAAAAGCCGGGGGTACGGCGGGCGATCGCCTCTAGGGACACCTCGGGAGCAATTTTCTTGTGCCGCGCATGGACTTGGAGAATTTGCAGGCGTCCCTTGTAGCTGGGCAAATCCACGGTAATTTGGCGGTCAAAGCGACCCGGACGCAGGAGGGCAGCATCCAAAACATCGGGGCGGTTCGTTGCCGCAATCACAATAATGCCCGTATTCCCCTCAAAGCCATCCATTTCCGTCAGGAGTTGATTGAGGGTTTGCTCGCGCTCATCATTGCCACCGCCAATGCCGGCACCCCGTTGGCGACCGACGGCATCAATTTCATCAATAAACACCAGACAAGGGGCGTTTTCTTTGGCCTTTCTGAAGAGATCCCGCACACGGGAGGCACCGACGCCCACAAACATTTCCACAAATTCAGAACCAGAAATGGAAAAGAAGGGAACCCCGGCTTCACCGGCGATCGCCTTGGCAAGGAGCGTTTTTCCGGTTCCTGGTGGCCCAACTAGCAGCACCCCCTTGGGAATACGGGCACCAATGGAGGTAAATTTCTCTGAATTCTTGAGAAAGGTCACAACTTCCTGCAGCTCTTCTTTGGCCTCTTCAATCCCAGCCACATCGCCAAAGGTCACCCCCGTTTGTGCCTCCATTTGAAAGCGGGCGCGGGATTTACCAAAGTTGAGAATCTGCCCAGGGCCGCCGGGGGCATTACTCGCCCGCCGCAAAATCATCAGGAATAAAATCAGCAGAAAGAAGCCCAGCATCAAGTTAGAAATGACGCCAACCACTGCCCCATCACTGCTAGAGGGCACCACCCGCACCGTCGTGTTATAGCGGGTACTCACTTGGCGCAGCAGTTCTACAAGTTCAGGATTGCGATCAAAGAGCCGTACCTCTTGGGGGGGAGATTGTTCGGGTTGATCTTTACGGCGAAACTTGGCTAGCCCCTGTTCCTGATAGAGTTCGACGGAGCTGACTTCACCCGCCTTGAGGGCATTGAGGAATTGACTGTAGGAAACGGTGTTGTTATTGCTCGATTGCGCTAAACCAATGTGAGTGGGAGCTAACGAGAGACCCACGACCAAAGCCAGTTGACTCAGCCGTTGGGAAAGGCGTTGAGCGTATTTCATCGGCACCCGTTTCCGAAATTCAGTTCTAATTTCCAGTTTAACAGCGATTTTTTAGTTCCCTAGCGCCCTGGATCAGCCACAGCCAAGAATCACCGCCCTAAATATAAAATAGGACAGCATTCTCTTTAGAACGCCCATGGGACTGATTGTACAAAAGTATGGCGGCACGTCCGTCGGTAGTGTCGAGCGCATTCAAGCGGTAGCCCGCAGAGTCAAGGCAACTGTGGCAGCGGGACATCAGGTAGTGGTGGTGGTCTCGGCCATGGGCAAAACCACGGATAGCTTGGTGCAACTGGCCTATGCCATTAGCGATCGCCCCAGTCAGCGGGAAATGGATATGCTGCTTTCCACGGGGGAGCAGGTCTCGATCGCCCTGTTGACGATGGCGCTCCATGCCTTGGGGGAACCCGCCATCTCCCTCACCGGTGCCCAAGTGGGCATTGTCACCGAACCGGCCCACACCCGTGCCCGCATTCTCCACATTGAGACCCAGCGCCTCGAACGGCACCTCAAAGAAGGACAAGTGGTGGTTGTGGCCGGCTTTCAGGGGATTACTGCTGCTGCGGATTTTGAAGTCACCACCCTTGGGCGGGGTGGCTCGGATACCTCGGCTGTGGCCTTGGCGGCGGCGCTGCGGGCGGATTGCTGCGAAATTTACACCGATGTCCCCGGCATTTTGACCACGGATCCGCGACTGGTGCCCAATGCCCAACTCATGAGTGAGATTACCTGCGATGAAATGCTGGAGTTGGCGAGCCTAGGGGCAAAGGTCTTGCACCCCCGCGCCGTGGAGATTGCCCGCAACTATGGCGTGGATTTGGTGGTGCGCTCCAGTTGGACGGATGATCCCGGTACCCGTGTCATTGCACCATCGCGGCCGCCGCGTCCCGTGGAAAATCTTGAACTGGGCAAACCTGTGGATGGGGTGGCGCTGGATACGGATCAGGCGAAGGTGGCACTACTGCGGGTGGCCGATCGCCCCGGCGTTGCGGCACAGCTTTTTGGCGAACTGGCACGGCAAAATCTTGATGTGGATTTAATTATCCAATCCATTCACGAAGGTCAGACGAACGACATTGCCTTCACCGTGCAAAAGCGCGTTCTTAAACAAGCCGAGGCTGTTGCTGTGGCCTTTTATCCCCGCTTGAATCCACGGGTTGAAGAGACGGATGTGCTCGTGGATGCCGACATTGCCAAGGTGAGTATCACCGGTGCCGGGATGATTGGCCGACCGGGGGTGGCCGCTCAGATGTTTTCGGCCTTGGCGGCAGCGGGCATTAACCTACAAATGATTTCCACCTCTGAAGTGAATGTCAGTTGTACAGTGGCCGCAGCGGATGCAGGTCGAGCGATCGCTGTTCTCTCCCAAACCTTTGATGTGGAAGCCGCCACCACTGTCCCCCAAGAAACCCCCGATGCCCCAGCGGTGCGGGGCGTTGCCCTTGATCCCAAGCAGGCGCGGATTGCGATTCGCGATGTGCCCGATCGCCCCGGTATGGCGGCGGCAATTTTCCAGACCCTTGCGGATGCCGCCATTAGCGTGGATATGATTATCCAATCCCAGCGATCGCGCTCCCTCGGGGGTGTGATGACCCGCGATATTGCCTTTACGGTGGCCTCTGCCGATGCCGAGCGAGCCACGGAACTACTCAAGGGGGTTCAGAGCCAATTGGGCTACGGCGACATCCTCATAGATACGGCGATCGCCAAAGTGAGCATTGTTGGTGTGGGGATGATCCACCGTCCGGGGATTGCAGCGCAAATGTTTGCGGCCCTTGCCCGTGAAAACATCAACATTCAAATGATTGCCACCTCGGAAATTCGCGTGAGTTGTGTGGTGGCAGAATCGGAGGGGGTGCGGGCGCTGCGGGCGGTGCATACAGCCTTTGGTTTAGATGGTGAGGCTCCCGTCGTCATTCCCGATGTCGGTAAATAGACCGCCCCATTGGCAAATTGCCCTTGTCCTCGGCGTGGGCGTGTTGGCGGTTTCTACAGCTGCTGTGCTGGTGCGCTGGGGGGTTGCTGATTTAGCCACCGATTCCCTAGGCATGACCGTGGGGTTGAGCATTTTCTTGGCCAGTGGTCGCCTCAGTTTGGCTGCTCTCTTTTTGACCCCGCAACTTTACACGTGGCCGTGGCTAGACCTGACTCGCCAAAATCTGCGTTGGGCACTGGCGGCTGGGGTTGCCCTTGCGGCGCACTTTAGCCTCTGGTTCACCTCACTGCACTACACCTCGGTGGCAGCCTCAACCACATTGGTGACCACAACGCCCATCTGGTCGGCGCTCGTCGGGTACCTTTGGCAGCGACAAACCCTTCAACCCCGTGCTTGGGTGGGCATGGCGATCGCCCTTGGCGGCAGCGCCCTAATTGGGACGGCAGAACCGACGAGTGCTGTGGCAAGGAACCCCCTACTCGGAAATGCGCTGGCGATCGCGGCGGCGTGGGCGGTCAGTGCCTACTTTATCTGTGGTCAAGCGGCTCAAAAGGCGGGTCTGGCGATTCACCACTACGCCCTTGTGGCCTATGCCACTGCTGCCTTGGTTCTCTTGCCCCTGCCGCCACTGCTGGGTCTGACTTACGGAGGTTGGCCGCTGAAGCTCTATGGTGCGATTCTCCTGCTGGCTTTGATCCCCCAGTTGGTGGGGCACACCAGTCTCAATTGGGGGGTGCGTTGGCTTTCCCCTACATGGGTAACTCTTCTGGTGTTGGCAGAACCGATTGCTGCGAGTCTCTTTGCCTTGCTGCTCTTTGGTGAGGTGCCGACAACGGTAGTGATGACGGGGGGCAGTCTGGTGCTGGTGGGTTTAAGTGTAGCACTGTGGCCTAGTCCCTAGGGGGGTTCGGCGATCGCCGCCGCTGTTTGAGGGTGTCCAAAGCATCCCCTAAGGCGGTAATGAGTCCCTCACGGGTACGGGCATGATTTTGCCGCTCCTCCTCTAGGGCACGCCGTAGCCGTTCATTTTCCAAGAGGGCTTCAATCAGTTGTGCCTGAAGTTCGGCAACAGAGGTTTCACTGCGCACGCGGGCTTCAATCCGTGCCCGTTCACCCGCGCATTCCGGGGCTTCGGGATCCACAGGCGGTGGGGGCGGTTCAGGAACCAGTGACGGCAGTTCATTTGCTCGCGCCTGCGCCCGTTGCAGTTGCTCTTGCAGACGTTGAAGCTGTTCCTGAAAATCTGCCACAGTGGATAAGGCACAGTTAGAAATTCTAGGGCTATTTTGATACGAGTATCCTCAGAAAACAAGGGTCAAGATATATTCGTGAGTAGCGAGGCACTCCAAGCATGGTGGCACTGGGCACAGGCGATCATTCCAGCCCCTGAGCGCGAGAGTGGCCTACGGGAGTTAAAACAATTTCTCAGTGCCTTCACACAGTTGAGTCCCCTTGACATCACCCTGCGCCGCTTTCCGCCCGAGATTCCTCTAAAACTGCCCCTTGCAGAACTCCAAGAGCGTTGGCAACGCCGCTGGCAGGAGCGGGTTCCCCTGCAATATCTCATTGGTACGGTTCACTGGCACGATCTGGAATTAGTTGTCACCCCCAGTGTGTTGATTCCTCGGCCAGAAACAGAGGAACTCCTAGAAGTGGTGGCAGTAACGGTACCCCCTTGGCAACAACAGGGGCATTGGCTGGATTTGGGCACCGGCAGTGGGGCGATCGCTATTGGCTTGGCGCGGTTATTTCCTCAAGTGGTTGTTCATGCTGTCGATTGCAGTCCTGAGGCCCTAGAGGTAGCGCGAATCAACATTCAGAAGTACGGTTTGGGCGATCGCGTGCGTTGCTATGTTGGCAGTTGGTTTGCCCCCCTTACCCATCTGCAAGGGCAGGTGCAGGGCATTGTCAGTAATCCTCCCTATATTCCCACCCGCCTAGTGGCCACTCTCCAACCTGAGGTGCGCTGCCATGAACCCCCTATTGCTCTCGATGGTGGTGCGGATGGCTTGCAGGCGATTCGTCAGATTGTTGAGACGGCACCAGAGTATCTTCAGCCCCAAGGCTGGCTCTTTATCGAATTGATGGCAACCCAAGGGGAAGCTGTGGCAGCGCTAGCAATGGCCAGCCAAGCCTATGAACGAGTGGAAATTCTTCGGGATCTCAGTGGCCACGATCGCTTTTTGCTCGCTCAAGCAGTTTAGCCGCGATCCCAGCGCCAGAGGGCAACCATCAGGGCAACCACTCCGATTTGTAATGCCAGATTCCACACCAAATCGTTACCAGCAGTGCCCGCCAATCCCTTGAGGCCAAGGATAAAGGCACCCATGAGGCCGGAAGCGGCAAAAACGGCATAGAAAACGCGCCGTAGTCCCCGATAGGGAGCGGCTGCCTCGGCTCGCAGGCGATCGCGCAGAGTTGATTGAGTCACTTCAGCCGGTTGCTGGGGTTTGTGAGTAGCCATTTTGATTTTCCCATCACCTGAAAATATCCTACGTCCCTACAATGGGGAACGGTGTGCATCAATAACGGTCTAAGGCCGTAGGCCAAAAGAGATGTGAGGAGTTTGATATGCATTGGCAGCGAATCAGTGTAGCCCTGGCGATCGCCTTGGGTAGCACGGTTGCAATTCCCCAACTCAGTCAACCCTCCCAAAATACTGGTGCAGGGACACTCCGCTGGAGCGATGCTTCCTTTCCTGTGGAAAATTTCCAAGGCTATACCTCTCCCTTTGGCTACCGGCGATCGCCCACGGGGGAACCCACGACCGAATTTCACAATGGCCTTGATTTTGCTGCTCCTCAAGGGAGCTATATCCGTAATTGGTGGGTCGGGCAGGTGATTGAAGTTTCCGATCACACCGCCTGTGGCACACTGGTACGAATTCAATCGGGGGCTTGGGAACACGTTTACTGCCACATGATGGGGCGGGTTGAGCAGACCCCCCAAGGACGAGCCATGGTCGATCGCGCCGGTGGCATTTTCATCCTAGAGGGGCAGCGGGTACCCACGGGGGCACGTATTGGTCGAGTGGGCATGACAGGCCGCACCACCGGACCTCACCTTCACTGGACGCTCCGCCACCGAGGGCAATTGGTCAACCCTGCCGTGGTTCTACAGGCCATGTATGGCAGCCAGGCCCAACGATAACTTTCTGATTAAAAACTAACGGGACTGACGGGGCTCGAACCCGCAACTTCCGCCGTGACAGGGCGGTGCTCTAACCGATTGAACTACAGTCCCAATTTTTGAGCGATTTTTAGACTATCAGGAAAATCATGGCTTTGTCAACTGGTTAAATTTGCCTTGCTGGGCGATCGCCTGCGGGGCATCAATCAACTGCGTAGCCTTGACCCCAACGATGCCTTTCGGCTCATTCAACCCCTCAGCCAAGACGAAAATTCCCGTGTCCGCTACACTGCGGTGAGTCAAATTGCCAGCCTTGGGCACGTCAATCTCAATCAAGCCCATGACCTGTTGCGCGATCGCCTGCTCCATGACAGCGAAACGGATGTCCGTGCTGCCGCAGCGGATGCGATGGCTGCCCTACAAGTTCCCTTTGCCCTTGAAGATTTAGAAACGGCCTACCACAGTACCGATGATTGGCTGTTGCAGTTTATAGCAATTCTAATCAAGAATGAGACATCATCCAGCACAATACTTGCGAATCACCTCATCAATCGAACTGTTTGACCCTGCATACATCCGCGCTCGCTTCAACGCACTAAAGTTGTGCTCAATCACATTCAAATCAGGAGAGTATTTCGGTAAAAATAACACCTCGTGACCCGCCGCTTTCACCACTGCCTGAATCGCCCCTTTTGGATGAATCGGTGCATTATCCATCATCAA
>NZ_JAVKVB010000018.1:0-97374 GCF_031460975.1 Thermosynechococcus sp. HY213
AGGAGACAACCCGCTCTCGTCAGTCCAAGCTATAGCTCATATTCTTGAGTAACATTCATGACGCTTTGAGTATAGCCTATCCCTCTTGAAAATATCTCACTCCCTTTCGAAATAGCTATACGAAAAAGAATGACGCGATCGGAGGTGATTCTCTGGCAGCATCTCAAGGGCAAGCAGATGAATGGCTATGATTTCGATCGCCAACGTCCTATCGATGAGTACGTTGTTGACTTCTACTGCAAAAAGCTGAAGCTAGCGATCGAAGTTGATGGCTCATCCCACGATAGCGAAGAAGCTCAAGAGCAAGACCGCTACCGTCAGCAAAGGCTTGAAGCCTTAGGGGTTCGATTCTTGCGGTTTCGAGATGAAGAGGTGTGCCACAATGTTGAGGGAGTCCTTGAGGCGATCGCAACCTGGATAAAGGACAACGCCTCCAAAACTTTCCCTCCAGAGAGAGGCTAGGGGTGGGTCTGAGTTGGGCTGACTACGAAAGGGATGCGAAGGGAATTCTTGCCCTGTGAATTGCTGCGTGAATCTCATTTGTGACCTCTGCCCATCAGACTAAGAAGCCTCCCATGGCTCTCTAGTTCTCCTCATCCCAAACTGACGTGGGTGAGATGATGTGTTCGTGCTAAACGCTAGCCGAATCAGCGTCAATCCCTAGAAGGGTACCTCATCTAGGTTAATATCTTCGGGTTCGGGGGGTGGGGGTGCCACCTTCGGTGTGACAGGTGCAGTGGCTGCGGGTGTGGCCATGGGGGTGGTTGCCGGCTGTGCCGGATGATCCACAATATTGCCCTCAACGGTGTAGAAGCGGCTTACCACCAACTCGGCGCGTTTTTCTTTGAAACCTTCGGGGCGGTCAATGGTGTCCATTTTTAGCCGACCTTCTAAGATCAGGCGATCGCCCACTTTGCATTCTGCCTGCATTTTTTGCCCCAAATTGCCCCACGCCACTGTTCGCAAACTCATGGGTGGCTCTTCACTGCGCAGGCTAGCAAACTGCACCACCATTGTGGCCACCGCCATCTGATTTTCTTGGGTGTAGCGCAGTTCTGGCGCTTGAATCACTTCTGCAAAGAGGACGCAACTATTCATCCGATGAGCTTCCAACAGGTCGTGTTCTTTCCAGTATAGTCCCAACGGCTGCCGCGACAAGGCCACAGGATCAATACAGCGCGACGCTGGGGTTCTCCCTAGCACAGACGGCTGTAGCCAATTGTATCTTCTTATACTACCATATAGTTAATTAAATAAACTTACAGAGGACACGGTCATGGCACGGGTGGTTGTCCTTGGGGCGGGCATTGGCGGATTGCCCACAGCCTACGAATTGCGGCATCGTTTGGGCGATCGCCATCAAGTGGTGTTGGTCTCCGATGTGGATCGCTTTACATTTATTCCAGGACTAGTGGCAGTTGCCCTCGGACACCATTCCCTCGAACGCCTGCAAGTGCCCCTAGGGATCGTGAGCCGTCGCCATGGGTTGCAATGGGTGCAAGGCAAAGTCCAGCAGATTGACCCTAAAGCTAAGAAAGTCTATTTGCCTGAGCAAACCCTTGACTACGACTATTTAGTGATTGCCACAGGGGCAGAACTCGCCCTCGATTTGATTCCCGGCCTTGGCGTTCACAGTCATTCCGTGTGTACCCCCGCCCACGCAGTTGCCGCCCATCGAGGATGGCAAGCATTCCTCAAAGACCCCAAGGACTTAGTTGTGGGTGCGGCGCCGGGAGCCAGTTGCTTTGGGCCTGCCTATGAATTTCTGTTTTTGGCGGAGTATGCCCTGCGGCGTCATCGGTTGCGCGATCGCGTCAAGATGACATTCATTACCCCTGAACCCTACATTGGCCATCTGGGGATTGGTGGCTTGGCCAACAGTGATCAACTCACCCTAGACCTGATTGCACAGCGGGGCATTGAAACCATCACGAATGCCGAGATCACGGCCATTGAGCCGCATCGGATTTTGTTGCGGGATGGACGGGTAATCCCCTTTGGCTACAGCATGATTTTGCCACCTTTTCGCGGGCCAGCCTTTGTGCGTGCCTCGGGTCTTGGCAATGAAAAGGGATTTTTGCCCCTGCTGCCCACCCTTCAGCACCCCGACTATCCTGAAATCTATGGGGTCGGTATTAGTGTTCACCTGCCGCCGATAGAAGTCACCCCTGTGCCTATGGGCTTGCCCAAGACGGGTCAAATGACCGAGGAGATGGCGATGGCTGCGAGCCACAACATTGCCGTTGCCCTTGGGGAATTAGCGGCTGAGCCTGTGGTGCCGACACTGGATGCCCTCTGTTTTGCCGACTTTGGCGACACGGGTATTGCCTATATTGCCGCTCCTGTGATTCCTGAGACCCTCGGGCAGAAGCGCCGCTTGGCCTACGCCATTCAAGGATTGTGGGTGAGTTGGGTCAAGGCCGCCTTTGAACGCTACTTCCTGCTGAAAATGCGATGGGGGCTAAGTGTTCCTTGGTTTGAACAGTGGGGACTGCGGCTCTTCTTTGGCCTCTCCCTTGTGCGTCCCCTTCAACCCACTGTGTTCCCAGAGCAGCAACCAACTATGAAAGTTTGATAGAGAAACATTGACAAAATTTCATAAAGGAGCAATTTCTATGGTGCGCATCTTTCTCATGGGTCTGTTGATGGTGTTCCTATGGCTCCAGAATTCCCCGGCCACCTTGGCCAGTGTGAATCCCGATGAACTGGGGAAAGCCGTAACTGCGATTGAACAATTGGATCAAATGCGCATTGGTCTTGCCTCTACCCTAGAGGGCAGTACCACCGAACCCACCCTTGACACCTTTAAGGCTGTTTGTGCCCCCGTGGGCAAGAAAGCGAAGGAAATTGCTGCTGCCAATGGCTGGCAACTGCGTCAGGTAGCCCTCAAGTACCGCAACCCCAACCATGCCCCGCGCACAGCGCTGGAAGTGCAAGCCCTCAATCGCTTTGATAACAATCGTCAACTCCAAGCCTTTTGGCAAACGGATGCTGAAGGGGTGCACTACTTCCGTCGCATTGATGTCCAAGCCAGTTGCCTTGCCTGTCATGGGGCGAAAAATCGGCGGCCTGCCTTTATTCAAGAAAAATATCCCAGCGATCGCGCCTATGGCTTCCGTGTTGGTGATCTGCGGGGCATGTACGCTGTGACGATTCCGCAAATTCAACAGGCACTCCAAACCTCACCCTAGGGAGGAACTTCAATGAAACGTTGGCAGGGTTGGTTACTTGTGATCCTGCTCGTCATTCTCCTGTGGCTAGCGGTGTCCCCCAGTAGCCCTGCCATGATTCGCACCATTGAAGAGGCTGCCAATCAAGTGGTGGTGCAGTCGCGGCATCAGTTGCGCGATAATCGTGGCTTCACGTGGCAGGTGATTCTCTTTTCCCGTCGTGACCAGTTGCAATTACGCTTGGTGGGGTTTCCCGAGCAGTACCACTTTCGCCATCTCGATCCCTTGGTGCTGATCACATCGAGCGGTCAAACCCTCACAGCCGTAGATGACTTTCCCAAGGCAGACTCCGTTGCCAATGTGGGACAGTTTGACCTGTTGCCCCTTGTACCGCGCTTGCCCCAGAGTGAACCCTTGGTACTGCGTCCGCCCCTAGAGGAGCAGGGGATTGAGATTGCTGTGCCTGCGGCTGTGGTAATTGAATGGCACGCTCTGATGGAGGGAGTCTAGGAACGGGGGCTGATGGGCGTAGGTGTCCCAAGGGCAAGGAGTAGGGCTTGGGCTTTGCTCAGGGATTCTTGCCATTCCCGCTCTGGATCACTGTCGGCCACAATACCGGCGCCCACTTGCCCCCAAGTCGTCTGGCGATCGCCCGCCACCAAAAGAGTACGGATGAGGATATTCAAGTCCAAATGCCCCCGCTGATCCCAGTAGCCACAGGAACCGTAGAACAAATTGCGGGGAAAGGGTTCCAAATCGGCCAAAATCGCCATGCAGCGTACCTTGGGACAGCCGGTAATCGTGCCACCGGGAAAGAGGGCACGGATCACATCCACAGGAGACAGCCCCGGCTGCAACGTGCCGCGAACATTGCTCACCAAGTGAATCACATGGCTGTAGTACTCCAGCGTTAGGAGTTCATCCACCACCACACTGCCCCACTGGCACACTCGCCCCAAGTCATTGCGCTCTAAATCCACGAGCATCATGTGTTCTGCCTGTTCCTTGGTATTCCTAAGGAGTTCCTCGGCGTAGGCGCGATCGCCCGCTGGGGTTTGGCCGCGCGGACGGGTACCAGCAATGGGTCGGGTTTGCACCCTATCTCCCTGCACTTGCACCAAGCGTTCCGGTGAGCAACTGACAATGTAGCCCCAAGGGGTCTGCCAAAAACTGGCAAAGGGAGACGGGTTAATCTGCTGCAGCCGCAGGTATTGTTGCCAAGGATCAACGCGCCCGTAATGGCAAAAGCGGGCCGACAGATTGGCCTGAAAAATATCCCCGGCACGAATATGGCGGAGAATCTGCCGCACCGCTGCTTGGTAGGTATCGGGTTGCCAGCCAGCGGCTAGTTCAATGCTGCCGGGGCGATCGGGTAGGGGCAGATGAAGGGCAGGGGACGTTTGCTCTAGGCTCTGTTGGAGAAGGGTTAACTCTGCCTCGGTGGAAGCTGCTAGATAGAGGAGATCTTCTTGATGATCTAAAACCGCGAAGGCTTGGGGTTCATACCAAAAGGCCACTGGAAAAGGGAGAGGATCAGGCTTCAGAGGCGGCAGGGCTTCAATTTCCCACGCCAACTCATACCCCAGCCATCCCAACCAGCCACCAGTAAAGGGCAGATGGCGCACCGCTTCAGGAACCGCTTCACATTGGGGAAAGCTGTGTAGCGTCGGCAGGACTTGACCCAAGGAGAGTGGCCACTGGCGATCGCGCCGTGGTGACCCCGCACAAATGGAGTAGCGCGCTTGGGGAGTCGGGGCTTGGGCTGGGCTTTCCAGTAAAACGGCAATCGGCTCAGTCAAAAACAATTGCTGAAAAATAGCGCGACCCGTGCGACGCCGCAGCGGCAAACAGCACCATAGCCACGGCTGACAGGGGAACATCAATGGTGTGTCACCCCCAACTAACCCAAACGAACCAACCAAAATAACCCCATGCCCCCCAGAGCCAACCAATCTCGCCGCTGCAGTCGCAGATGGTGCCAGGGATTATCGTAGGTTCCCGGTTCTTGAAAGCCCCGCACCTGCATGGCACAGGCCACCTGTTCTGCCCGCAGGAGTAAATTGTCCAACAGCCGTACTGCTAAGGTGAGCCACAACTTGATGCTGCCCTTAATGCCCACCAGTCGCCAATTGATGGCACGCGTCCGCACTGAGCGGCTCAGGTTTTGCACCTCTTCTAAAACCAAGGGAATAAACCGCAGCGACAGCGTCAAGGTCAGGGCAATTTCGGCCACTGGCAGCTTAAAGCGTTTCAGGGGCTGCATCAGATTTTCCAAGCCAGCGGTGACTTCTTCTGGGGCAGTGGTCAGCAAAAACAGATGCGTACTGTAAAGGAGCGTAAACAGGAGGGTACTCAGGCGTAACCCCAAATCCAGCGATCGCTGGGAGACTTGCAGATGAATCGGAAACTGACCCACTTGGGCACGAAACTGCCACAGGATATAACTGTAACTCGTGGGCGGAGCGGTGGCTTCCAAAGGGCGGCGGGGTTGATAGGTGACCGCCATCCCATCGGGCATCAAAGCCGTGATGACTAGAATTAAACTCCCCACCAAGAGGAGCCACAGCAGTTGCCGCCGCCACACCCGTGCGGGAATCCCCCCTAGGAGGGTCAGGAGAATTAAACTGACCACTAGCCCCAACCGCCAACTGACATCCGCCAAAATAGGTGCCAACAGAAACGTCATCAACCATGCCAACTTAACCCGCGGATCAAGGCGGTGCAGCCAAGTCACCGGTTGTTCAAGGTATAGCCCCAAAGGGAGCGATCGCAGGAGATCCATGGAAAATAACTAGTTCTTCTTCAGTTCCCGCCGCAGGGCTTCCAACTCTGGATCGTAGGCAGGGGTGCTGCTGGGTGACAGTTGCGGGTTGGCCAATTCTGCCTTCAGCCGTGCCAAATCGTCATCCACACTGCCGGCTTCGAGGGCGGCAAACTTGGCTTCGAGGGTATCGCTATTGAGTTCAGCCACGGCTTGGGAGCGAGCCTCCATTTCCTGAACCCGTTCCTCCATGCGCTCAAAGGCGGCCATGGGGGCATTGGTGTTGAGGCTGCTAAAGGTTTGTTGCAGTTGCTCTGAGGCCTTGGCTGCCCGTGCCCGTGCCACCAGCATTTCTTTACGGGTTTTCGCTTCCGCGATTTTGCTTTCAAGCTGCTGCATTTGTTTTTTGAGGGCTTCCACTTGGGTCACGGACTGCTCCAATTGCCCTTTGAGAGCCATGGCTGCATTCAGTGCTGTTTTTTTGCGACTCAAGGCCTCAAGCGCTAGTTGCTCATCCCCATGTTGCAGGGCAATTTTGGCACGGCGCTCCCACTCAGCCGCCTGCTGTTGATGTTGGTTGAACTGTTGCTCTAACCGCTTTTGGGAGGCGATCGCTTGGGCGACGGCTTGCCGCAGGGTCACCAGATTGTCCTGCATTTCAATCATGGTCTGCTCAAGGATTTTTTCGGGATCTTCAGCAGCACCCACCAGCGCATTGAGCCAACTGCGAACCACACGGCTGACGCGATCAAACAGTCCCACAGCGTTATCTCCCTATTGGTTCCTTATCTATAGCAGTATGCCACTTTCCTTAGACCCTTTGGCCACGAGTTCCAAAAACGGTCGCTGCCCTAGGCTTAAACTATAGTAAAATCATCAGAACCCTGATCCTACTTTTAGTGATGTCTGCTTCTTCGGGGCAACCTTCAGACGCCTTTGATAAACACGGTTTTCTCAGTCGCTACGCCCCAGCCATCATTAATCAAAATAGAGCTGATCAAATGCTGGCAGACTATGCCAAAGGGCGGCGTGACTTTCGGCGATTGGATTTGCGCGGTGTCAACCTAGAAGATGTGAATTTGGCAGGGGCCGATCTCAGTGGCTCGGATTTAAGCAATGCCACACTGACCAACGTGGATTTGACCAATGCCAAGCTGATTGAAGTTAAGCTGATCAATGCTGAACTGACGGCTGTGCAATTGCGCCAAGCCAACCTGAGTCGCGCCAACCTGCGGGGTGCCACACTGACCTACACGTCTTTAGCCACGGCAACCCTGCGGGGAACAGTCCTGCCCAATGGCCGCTTGTCCGATTAGCTAAAGCTGGTGCAAAAAAGCTTGCAGCCGTTGCCAAAAGCGCTCCATCTCCGCTGGTGTGCCAATGGTGACCCGAATGCCGCTAGCGATCGCCCGTACAAGAGTCCCCTGACGCCGCAAGGCATCACACAGGGGCTGGGTGTATTGCGGTTCCTGCAAGCGGAAAAAGAGGAAATTGGCCACACTCGGCCATACCCGCAGTTGGGGGCAACCCTGAAGCCGTTCATAGAGGCGCTCCCGCTCCGCTAGCACCGTGGGAATCTCTGCCAGCAACGCCGGCCGATGGTCAAGGGCAACCTGCGCCGCCACTTGAGAAAACGTAGGCAGGTTATAGGGCAGACGAACCTTTTCTAAAACCGCAATCACCTCGGCATTGCCAATGGCGTAGCCCACCCGATGGGCGGCGAGTCGAAAGGCTTTGGAAAACGTACGCAGAATCAACCAGTTGGGATGCGCTGCCAAGTCCCCCACCAGTGTCTTGCCCGAAAATTCAAAATAGGCCTCATCAATCACCACTAAAATGTCCTCAGGAAGCTGCCGTAGCCAGTCCACCTCCGCTGCGGTTAGGGGGTTCCCTGTTGGGGAGTTGGGTTGCAGCATAAAGAGAACGCGCACGGGGGGAGCCGCTTGGGCAATGAGGGTATTGGCTTCAGCAATTTGCACGGCAAAGGTGTCAGGATCGCGGGGCGATCGCTGGACGGGAATCCCTAGGGTTTGGGCGAGGATCCCGTATATGGAAAATGTCGGTTCTGCCACTAGGATAGAACCGTAGCCCCCGATCGCAGTGGCCAGTAAAATCGAGCGAATTAGCTCATCGGAGCCGTTGCCAACCGCAATTTGGTGTGGGGAGATCTCCGTTGGGCTGTGTTCACTGACATAGCGAGCGATCGCCTGCCGCAAAGGCCAATGATGACTGTCAGGATAGCGATGACTGGCGAGGGTGCTGACATACTGTTGAGCTAACGCCTCCTTAAGGGCAGTGGGCAAATCCCACGGAAACTCATTGGTATCGAGGTAATCCAGTTCTAGGGGTAGGGAGTCACTGCTGGGGGTGGAGTAGGCGCGGAGGTTGCTCAGTTCTGGACGAAGAAACGTCGCCATGCCAAGACGGTATAAAGGGATTCAACTATAATAGCACTGAGCTTTTTGCCTTAATTTGCTGCCAGCCCTGACACTAAATCTTCATCTTTTGATTACGTAGAGGCGAATGTTCCTATGGCGCGTACCGACTTCAAAGATTACTACCAAATCCTCGGGGTCAGCAAAAATGCCACGGATGCCGAAATTCGGCAAGCCTTTCGCCGCCTCGCGCGCAAGTATCACCCCGACTTAAATCCGGGGGACAAAGAGGCAGAAGCTCGTTTCAAGGAAATTAACGAAGCCCACGAAGTGCTCTCAGATCCGGAAAAACGACGCAAATACGATCAATTTGGTCAGTATTGGCAACAGGCCAGTGCGGCGGGTGCTGGTGGCTTTAATGTCAATATTGGTGACTTTGGCGCTGACTTTAGTCAGTTTAGCAGCTTTGAAGACTTTATCAACGAGTTGCTGGGGCGATTTGCCACTGGCACCACCACAGGGCGTACCCGCACTTGGAGCAGCGCTGGCTTTGATTCATCGCCATTTGGGGGTACCGATGTTGATGCGGAAGTGCAAATTAGCTTCCAAGAGGCCTTTGAAGGCTGCCAAAAAACCTTCAAGATTGGCAATGAACAGGTGACTGTGACGATTCCCGCTGGTATTAAGCCGGGGACGAAGTTACGACTGCGGGGGAAAGGTCAATATAACCCCTACACCCAACAGCGAGGGGATTTATATCTCGCGGTACAGGTGGCGCCCCATCCCCTCTTCCGCTTTGAGGAGGATCAATTGGTGATTGATTTGCCAATCACGCCGGATGAAGCTGCCTTGGGTGCTCAAGTCACGGTACCGACGCCCTCTGGGACTGTGGTTTTGAATGTGCCCCCTGGTACGCGATCTGGGCAATCGCTGCGGTTACGGGGCAAAGGGTGGCGCAGTAGTAGCGGCATTACTGGCGATCTCCTTGCCAAGGTGCAAATTGTGCCCCCCAAATCCCTGAGTGCCCAAGAAAAAGAACTCTACGAAAAGTTGCGATCGCTCCGCACCTTTAACCCCCGTGCCCATTGGCCGCTCTAAGTTAGGGAAATTGCCGCGATTTTACAGCTTGGCAGTAGCTCTTAAGGGCAGCGATCGCCTGAGTGCCCAAGTCGGCATACACCTTAGCAAAGGGGGGCACCTGTGGACTCAAGCCCAAAACATCTGCCGTCACCAACACCTGACCATCACAGTAGGGGCCTGCGCCAATTCCAATCGTGGGAATTTTCAGCTTGGCAGTAATCTGCTGTGCCAAATCCGCAGGAATATGCTCCAAAATGATGCCAAAGGCACCTGCTTCGGCCAGAGCAAGGGCATCTGCGAGAATTGCTTCTGCCCCCTGTGGTGTCTTCCCCTGTTGTCGCCATCCCCCCAACTGATGCACCCGCTGCGGCAACAGACCCACATGACCCAGCACCGGGATGCCGGCCTCCACTAAGCGCCGCGTTGCTGCCTGCACCACCGGAGAGGCACCTTCCATTTTCACTGCTTGGACGTCTGCTTCTTTGACTAAACGCCCCGCTGAGCGCAGGGCCTGTTCGGGGCTTTCGTGGTAGCTCAAAAAGGGCAGGTCACACACGAGGAAACTGTGGCTGACGCCCCGCCGCACCGCCTGCGCATGGTGAATCATCTGATCAAGGGTCACCGGCAACGTGGTTTGATAGCCAAGGGCAACCATACCAAGGGAATCCCCGACAAGGATCACATCCACCCCCGCCGCATCCAATAGCCGCGCCCACAGATAATCCCAAGCTGTGAGCATGGTAATCGGCTCTCCCTGCTGTTTTTTTTGCTGGAGTTGGGGTAAGGTTACGGGGCGACGCACCATAGTCAAATCCACGAGCTTCGTATCCCCATCCTCTAAAGGAACGCTCAAAACGTCAATTTAGCCACAGGCATAGAGTCTAGTGATATGATTGGGGCGCGATGTTAGCCACAATACGCATGTCTTTGCCTGCCTTTGTCGAAGCCCTATTAACCCCTGCTGCGTACCCCCATGCAGTGACCTCTCCCATTCAATTGCTGCAAACGCATATTTCCTACGTATTTCTGACGGGGGACTATGCCTATAAGGTGAAAAAGCCGGCGGATTTTGGCTTTTTGAACTTTACAACCCTAGAAAAGCGGCTATTTTACTGTCGGGAAGAGTTACGGCTGAATCGCCGTTTGGCGTCAGATCTCTACTTGGCGGTGGTGCCCATTGTGGCGGTAGGCGATCGCTATTTTGTGGCGGATCCCCAAGACTTACCTGCGGGAGCTGAGGTGATTGACTATGCCGTGCAAATGCGGCAATTTGATCAGTCGCAACTGTTTTCGCACCTCTTTGCAGCCAACCAAGTCACCCCCCACCTGATTGAATCCCTCGGTAAAGAACTGGCTCATTTCCACCGCGCCGCTGCCACAGATCCCCACATTAGTGAATTTGGTTCCCCGCGGGCGATCGCCCAAGTGATTAACAATTGCCATGCCTTGGCGGCTCAGTTTGTCGGTCGCTGTCAATCCCCAGAACAGTACGCGGCGATTCAGGCTTTTACCGATGACTTTCTGACCCGGCATCAGGAGTGGTTGGTGCAGCGGCAAGCCGCAGGCAAAATCCGCGAATGCCATGGGGATCTGCACCTGAACAATATCTGCCTGTACAACGGCAGGGTGCAAATTTTCGACTGTATTGAGTTCAACGAAGAATTTCGCAACATTGATGTCATTTATGACGCCGCTTTTTTGCTGATGGATCTGGAGTTTCGGGGTCGCGGGGACTTGGCCAATCTCTTCCTCAATACCTACTTGGAGTGGAGTGGGGACTACGCTGGGGCGGTGCTGTTGCCCCTTTACCTTTGCATCAGAGCCTATATTCGCGGCAATGTGAACGCCTTGGCCCTCAACGATCCCGCTATTAGCGAGGCCGAAAAGGCACAGATTCAAGCCACGGCTGCGGCCTACTATGAGGCGGCCTATCGCTACACCCAACCACGTCAAGCCAAGCTCTATGTCATGTGCGGTCTCTCTGGGGCAGGCAAAAGTACACGGGGACGGGGTCTCGCCCAAGCCGAGCAAGCCATTCAAATCCGCTCCGATGCCGTGCGTAAGCACTTGGCGGGTTTACCCCTTGACCGCCGCAGCAGTGATTTCCCGCAGGTCGATCTCTATTCTGAGGCCATGACCCAAAAAACCTATAATCAACTCTTGGCCTATGCAGAATTGTTGCTGCGTCAGGGACAAACGGTGATTTTGGATGCGAAATACGATCGCGTGGCGCTGCGCCAACCCGTGATTGCTTTAGCTGAGAAATTGCAGGTGCCCTTGGAGATTCACTTCTGTAATGCACCGCCTGAGGAACTGCGCCGTCGCTTGAGCGATCGCCAAGGGGATATTGCCGAGGCCACGCCCGATCTCATTGCTGCCCAAGTGGCGAGTTTTGAATCCTTTTTGCCTGAGGAGGAACCCTACGTTCGCCATGTGTGTGACTAGGACGAGCGCGACTGATAATAGGAACAGTGCACTAGGACGGGTCTGATGTATCACATTGGTTTACTGGGGTTGGGCACTGTTGGTGGCGGTGTGGCGCAAATTTTGGCGGATCCAGCGGGGCGCCATCCGCTGATCAAGGAACTGGCGATCGCCCAAGTGGGGGTACGGGATATCCATAAGCCCCGTGCCGTTGCCCTTGATCCCAAGCTCCTGACCACTGACTTAGAACGCATTGTGACTCATCCTGAGATTGACATTGTGGTGGAAGTCCTCGGCGGCATTGAACCGGCGCGATCGCTCATCCTCAAAGCCATTGCCCACGGCAAGCACATTGTCACCGCCAACAAGGCCGTCATTGCCCGTCATGGTGCTGAAATTTTTGATGCGGCCAATGCCCAAGGGGTCTATGTGATGCTCGAAGCGGCGGTGGCCGGTGGCATTCCTGTCATTCAAGCCCTGAAACAGAGCCTAGGTGCCAATCGTATCCACAGTGTCAGCGGCATTCTCAATGGCACCACCAACTACATCCTGACCCGCATGCAGCAGGAACAGGGGGATTTTGCCCCCATCCTTGCCGATGCCCAACGCCTAGGGTATGCCGAAGCCGATCCCAGTGCTGACATTGAGGGATGGGATGCCGCGGATAAAATTGCCATTCTGGCCAGCCTTGCCTTTGGGGGGCGGATTCGCCGCGAGGAAGTGTATTGCGAGGGCATTCGTGGGATCACGGCGGTAGATATTGCCTATGCGGAAAAACTCGGATTTCGCATTAAACTGCTGGCGATCGCCCGCCAGCTCAGTGGCCAGCCCCTAGAGGTGCGCGTTCATCCGACGCTCGTGCCCCTTGAGCACCCCCTTGCCGGCGTCAATGGCGTCTTTAATGCCATTCTCCTAGAGGCAGAGCCGTTGGGTCAGGTAATGTTCTATGGTCCCGGTGCCGGTGCAGGGGCAACCGCCAGTGCCGTCGTGGCGGATTTAATCAACATTGCCGCCCTTCTCCCCCAAGGACGTGCCAGCCATCCCTTGCTCACCTGCCAGCACGATCAGTTTATGCCGCTGCTACCGATGGCGGAGGTGGATAGTCGTTTCTATGCCCGTGTCCATGCCCAAGATCATCCGGGAGTCCTAGGGAAACTGGGTACCTGTTTTGGCAACCACAATGTTAGCTTGGAATCCCTTGTGCAAATTGGCAGCCACAATGAACTGGCAGAAATTGTGATTGTCACCCACCATGTGCGCGAAGGGGAGTTTCGTCAAGCTATGGCCGAGATTGCCCAAATGACCGATATTGAAGCCGTGCCCTCGATTTTGCGCGTCCTCGGCACCTCCTAGGGATTGGGCTTGATCCCTGTTTTCCGCTCCAAAATTTCCTTAACCACGAGCGTCACAAGCGCTAGCAAGCCAAGGATCACCGCTGCCGCATAGGCGGACTCCGTATTGTAGTTTTTGTAGGCATCCTCCACAAAGAGGGGCAGGGTTTGCGTCAGACCCGCCACATTGCCAGAGACTACTGCCACAGCGCCAAACTCCCCCATCGCCCGCGCATTGGTCAACAGGACCCCATAGAGCAGCCCCCAGCGGATATTGGGTAGGGTGACTCGCCAAAAGGTTTGCCACTCATTGGCGCCTAGGGTTTTTGCGGCTTCCTCCTGCTCGGTGCCGATTTCTTCTAGAACAGGGATGACTTCTCGCGCCACAAAGGGCAAACTCACAAAGGCTGTTGCCAGCACCATCCCCGGAAAAGAGAAAATAACGCGAATATCTAAAGCTTGCAGCCAGCCCCCGAACCAGCCATTGCGGCCATAGACCAGTACCAGCATCAGTCCGGCAACAACGGGGGAGATGGAAAAAGGTAGGTCAATAATGCTCAGTAAAAGGGTGCGTCCCGCAAAGCGATGGCGGGCGATCGCCCAAGCGGCACAGAGACCAAAGATCGTGTTTAAGGGCACCACCACCAAGGCAAGGGCAAAGGTCAGCCACACCGCATGCAGAAAATCCGGGTTCAGCAAATTTTCCAGAAAGGGCATGACTCCCTTGTGAAAGGCTTGGAAAAGGACATTGGCCGCCGGCAGCAAAAGCACAAGGGCTAAGTAGGCGATGGCAATAACAATCAAAAGGGCATGTAGCCATGGCTTTTCTTGGGTGGGCGAGGGTTTAACGCTCCGCATAGCGCCGCCCCCACGCTTGCAGCAGATTAATCAGAAATAAAATCGCTAGGGATACCAAGAGCATCACCGTACCAATAATGGTTGCTGCCTCATAGTCATACTGCTCTAAGCTCTGAAACACCAGCACTGAGGCAATCAAGTCCCGAAAAGGAGTGTTGGAGGAAATAATCACAATTGAGCCAAATTCCCCCACTGCCCGTGAGAAGCCTAGGGCAACGCCTGTGAGAATAGCGGGCATCAAAGGTGGCAAAATCACTCGCCAAAAGGTCTGCCCATGAGTAGCACCCAGCGACCATGCTGCCTCCTCCACATCCTTTTCCATTTCAGTGAGGACGGGCTGCACCGTGCGAATCACGAAGGGTAAGGAAATAAAGAGCATCGCCACCGCCACCCCCCAGCGGCTGAAGGCAATTCTGATTCCGAAGGGCGCTAGTAAGCTACCAATCCAGCCATTTTCGCTATAGACCGTTGCGAGGGTGAGACCCGCCACCGCCGTCGGCAATGCAAAAGGTAGATCCACGACAGCATCAAAGAAGCGCTTCCCCGGAAAGGAATAGCGCACCAGCACCCAAGCAATCAGGGTACCAAAGACGCCATTGATCAGCGCTGCGATGAGGGCAGTCACAAACGTGACTTCATAGGCCGACAGGGCGATCGCCCGCGTTGCCACCTGCCAAAAATGCAGTGGCCCAGCACTACTGGCACGGCTCAAGAGGGCAGCAATGGGTACAGCCAGCATCACGAGTAAGTAAAAGACCGTGATTCTCCAAACCCAAGGAAACTGCCAGCGCTGTTTCTGAGGAGAGAGTGACGGCGAAATGGGGTGGGTAGCGGTCATCAGGCTTGATTCTCCTGCTGAATTTGATCAAACAGGGCGCCATTAGCGAAAAATTGGGCTTGCACCTTCTCCCAGCCCCCTAAATCTGCCACGGTAAAGAGGGTGGGCACGGGTGGAAACGTCTGCTGATGAGCGGCAAGGACGGTGGTATCCACGGGTCGAAAACCATATTGGGCAAAGATCTCCTGAGCTTGGGGAGTATAGAGAAAGTCAATATAGGCCTGTGCTACCTCCCGTGTGCCATGTTTATCCACGTATTGATCCACAAGGGCGATCGGGTTTTCAATCAGGATATTCACAGGAGGAAGGATATAGGAAAGGGTCTTGCCCTTTTGGCGAGCCAAGATCACTTCATTTTCATAGTTGATCAGGGCATCCCCCTGTCCCTGTTTCAAAAAGGCATCAGTGGCTTCACGACTATCGCGGGGGAGAGCGGCCACATGGCGAAAGGCTTCAGTCACAAACTGCCGCGCCTGATCAAACGTTCCCCCTGTTTCCGTGACCGATCCCCACAGCGCAAGGAAGTTCCAGCGAGCCGCGCCAGAGGTTTTGGGATCGGCAGTCACAAATGTCACCCCCTCACGGGTGAGATCCTGCCATGTTTGCAGATTTTTCGGGTTGCCGTCACGGGTAATCAGGGCACCGACAGAAGTGGTGACAATGCTGTTGTGGGGGGCTTGGCTAGCCCAATCGGGGCGAATTAACCCTGCTTTGGCAATGCGATCGACATCTAAAGCAAGGGACAAGTGGACAATATCGGCTTCTAGGCCATCAATCACCGCCCGTGACTGACTGCCCGAGGGACCATAACTCGTTCGGAAGCGCACTTTTTGTTGATGTTCCTGTTCCCATTGAGCAGCAAACAGGGGCATAATAGCCTCGTGCGCTTTTTTAGTGACCGAGAACGAAGAAAGGGTTAGATTCACCTGAGCAGGGCGACCATCGGGCAGAGTGGCCTGAAATTGACAAGCAGCGGTGAGACCACTGAGACCTACCGCTAGTAAGAACAAGCTCAACCAAACCCTAAAACGCCGCCAATTGACCATTCTGCCATCAATCTACGATAAATCGGTCGGAATACTGATGTGTAAT
Source organism: Thermosynechococcus sp. HY213 (assembly GCF_031460975.1). Classification (NCBI taxonomy): domain Bacteria; kingdom Bacillati; phylum Cyanobacteriota; class Cyanophyceae; order Acaryochloridales; family Thermosynechococcaceae; genus Thermosynechococcus; species Thermosynechococcus sp. HY213. The sequence goes on from NZ_JAVKVB010000018.1 coordinate 15,930, forward strand.
CCATCTTAGCAGAAGGGGCGGCGATTCTGACTGGAATTCTTAAAACGTGATCAGCACCCCACTCGGATTCGCGGGAATCACATACTGCGGTTGATTGCGATGGGGCTTTTTGCGGTGATGGCGCGATCGCGGGGAGGCTGGCGGAACACTAACCACTCTTGGCTGTACCACATACACGGGTTGTGTTTGAGGGGTAGGCACCACATAGACGGGTTGGCTAGAGGGACTGGGCACCACATACACTGGCTGACGGGAACCACCAAGATTCACGTTGACATTCAGTTGAGCCGCGGCGGTATCCACAAAGGAAAGAACCGCCAAACCAGTCAAGGACGATAGGCCAACGACTTGAAGTGTCTTCAACATCGTCAACTCCTCCATCGACGTCCAAATAAAAAGGGGGAAGAGCTTCCCCCATGCTATTAACGTTGTTTACTCAACGCCCTCAATCTTGTCCTCGACCTCTTGATAGAGTTGCCGCAGCAGTTCCAGATTGGCTTCACTGGTCTCCCAGTAGCCGCGTCCGTGAAGTTCGAGGAAGGTGCTCACCATTTTGCGGAAGGAGTGGGGGTTGGTATTCAGAAGCCGCTGCCGCATCTGCTCATCGAGAATAAACGTGGCATTCGCCTCCTCATAAACCCAGTTATCCACAGCTCCTGCGGTGGCCGACCAGCCCATTGTGTTGACTAGTCGCTTCGAGATCTCGCGCACCCCTTCGTAGCCGTGGGAGAGCATCCCTTCATACCACTTGGGATTCAGGAGCTTGGTTCGGCTGTCGAGGCGAACGGTTTCCGAGAGCGTCCGCACTTGGGCATTGGCTGTGGTGGTATCGGCAATATAGGCCTTGGGTTGCTTGCCATCGCTGCGCAGTGCCGCCACCAGCTTGGTCGGATCTGAGTCAAAGTAGTGGCTGACATCGGTGAGGCTAATTTCTGAGGAGTCGAGATTCTGGAAGGTTACATCCACGGTTTTGAGGGCGGTTTCAAACAAATCCCGCGCCTGCTGCATCGTCCCCGGAGAATCTGCCGAGAAGGCAAAGGACTTACGGGAGAGATACATATCCTGAAGTTCCGACTCCTGCTCCCAAGAGCTATTTTCCACCGCTAGGTTGACATTCGCCGCGTAGGAACCGGAGGCATTGGTGAAGACCCGTGTGGCCGCTTGGCGCAGGTCAATCCCCAATTCTGAAGCCTGTTGCAGGGCGTGCTTGCGGATAAAGTTTAGCTCAAGGGGTTCATCGGCTTCGGCAGCCATCTTGATGGCACGGTCAATGAGCGCCATCTGGTTGATAAAGAGATCGCGGAAGACCCCAGAACAGTTGACGACAACATCAATGCGTGGCCGCCCCAGCTCTTCTAGGGGGATGAGTTCCACTTTGTTGACCCGTCCCAAGGAATCGGGTAAAGGACGTGCCCCCACTAGCCAGAGCACTTGAGCAAGGGACTCGCCATAGGTTTTGATATTATCTGTGCCCCAGAGCACCATGGCGATGGTTTCTGGCCATTGGTTGTTGTTTTCCGCTTTTTGCCGCGCTAGAAGGCGATCGACCACAACTTTGGCAGACTGCACAGCAGCGGCAGTGGGAATGGCTTGGGGATCCAAGGCGTGGATATTTTTGCCCGTCGGCAAGACCTCAGGATTGCGAATTGGATCGCCACCGGGGCCGGGGAGAATGTACTCGCCTTCAAGGGCTTGCAGCAGTGCCCCCAGTTCATTGTCGGCCACAATCTGCTGTAAACAGAATTCGAGGTATTCCATCAGGGGCTTGAGGGCAGCGGCATCCACTTGGGTATAGCCTGCACCATGGAGGGATTCAATCCACGGCTCTTTGCGCCCCATGTTAAAGAAGTTCAGCTTCGAGACCCGCGACACACGACCCTCGGCATCGGCTTGGGCTTGGACGAGGGCACTGACGGCAGCACGGGTCGCCTCGTTAATCTGGCGCAGCAGTTCAACATCCGCCAGTACCCCGCGATCGCTATTTTGATAAATCTCATCAATGTCCCGCCCTAGACTCTCGGCAATGAGCCTGGGCAAGCTCTTAATGCCGTCCTCAGAGCGATCCAAGCTGGCAATATTGACCAAGGTAGCCACTGCTTCTTCCGTTGTCGGCGGTTTGCCAATTACGTGCAGGCCACAGGGCAGGAGGCGGCTTTCAATTTCCATCAGCTTGATATAGACCTTGCCCACGAGGGTATCGCGCTCCTCGGCAGTGAGATCTGCAGCGTCCTTAGCGGGGAGAGCCACATCCTGATCGAGATTGACTAGGCGGCACTTGTCCATGATCGTGTTGACAATCTGAACCCCCCGACCGCTATCTTTCAGGGTTTGGTAGGAACCAATGAGATCGCTGAGTTCCCGCAGCCCTTTGTAGAGGCCGGCATTTTCCGCGGGGGGCGTGAGGTAACTAATCGTGTTGGCATAGCTGCGGCGTTTGGCAATGGTGGCTTCGGAGGGGTTATTGGCAGCGTAGTAGTAGAGGTTGGGAATACAGCCAATGAGATTATCGGGGTAGCAATCCCCAGACATGCCCATCTGTTTGCCCGGCATGAACTCCAAAGAACCGTGGGTGCCAAAGTGGAGCACTGCATCCGCCTGCCAAATGTGGTTGAGGAAGGTGTAATAGGCAGCAAAGCCGTGGTGGGGACTGGCAGAGCGAGAAAAGAGCAGCCGCATTGGATCCCCTTCGTAGCCAAAGGTGGGCTGCACGCCAATAAAGACGTTGCCGTAGGCTTTGCCGTAGATGAGCAGGTTTTGGCCGTCACTGTTCAGGTGCCCTGGCGGTTTGCCCCAGTTTTCTTCAAGGCGCTTGGCGTAGGGGGTGAGGCGCTCGTATTCCGGCACGCTCATGCGGTAGGCAATGTTGAGTTCAGGACTCCCCACTTGGGCACGGGCATCGTGGAGAATTTCCTGCATCAGGGCTTCGGCACTCTCGGGCATGTCCTGCACGTCATAGCCGTTGTTTTTCAGGGCTTCCATGACTTTGTAGATGGAGCCAAAGACATCCAAGTAGGCGGCGGTGCCAACATTGCCTTTATCCGGCGGGAAGCTAAAGATGGTGATGGCGACTTTCTTTTGCACCTTGGGTTTGCGGCGCAGATTGGCCCACTTCAGTGCCCGCTGTACGATCATTTCGACGCGGTCTTGGAGGGCGATCGCCTTACCGGTCATGCCATCGCGACCGGAAAGAATAATTGGCTCAATGGCACCATCCAGTTCCGGCAGAGCAATTTGCAGCGCCACTTGAATCGGGTGCAGCCCCAGATCGCTGTCTTCCCATTCCTCAGTGGTTTGAAACACCAAGGGCAGTGCCACCATGTAGGGACGGTTGAGTTTTTTCAGTGCCGCTACAGCTTTGGGATGATCCTGCTTGGCAGGCCCCCCCACAAGGGCGAATCCCGTGAGAGAGACAACGGTATCAACAATGGGTTTCTCAGGGTTGACGGGATCGTAGAAAAATTTTTCTAGGGGCGTCGAAAAGTCCAGCCCACCAGAGAAGACGGGAATCACCCGCGCCCCTTGGGATTCAAACTCTTGCACAATGGCGACATAGTGAGCGTCATCACCGGTGACAAGGTGGGTACGCTGCAACAGCAGGCCAATGGTGGGCACGAGAGGGTCTTTGAGATCAGCGCCAATATCGCGGCGACTGTTGAACCAGTTGAGGTACTCCTTAAGATCCTCAAACATTTGCGGTGCAAGGGGGTGCCAAATACCGGTGTCGGGGTAGGTGACCGGTTCTTGGTAGCTGAGGTTGCTGTTTGGCTGACCTTTGAAGACGTAGCGATCGGCCAGCATGAGGAGGAAGTTTTCTAGGTTCTCTGGCGACCCGCCCAGCCAATACTGGAAGCTGAGCATGAAGTTGCGGGCATCCTGAGCCTTGTCAATGGGGAGGTACTTCAGCACTTGGGGCAGGGTTCGCAGGAGTTTGAGCATGGCATCTTGGAAGCCGGCACCTGACTTCTCCTTGCGCTTTTTCATGAAGTTGGCAATGACGCTCTTGGATTGGCCAATCTGAGCCAAGGAAAAGCTGCCCATTTTGTTGAGGCGCATCACTTGGGGCAGCGAGGGGAAGACAACCGCTACATCCAAGCGATCGCGATAGGGCTGAACCGCCTCGACCACCTTATCCGCTAAGTCCTCAATGAAAATCAGGGAGGCGATAAACACATTTGCCCGCGCCACGTCCTCACAGAAGGCGGCATAGTTTTCGGGATTGCGCAGTTCCTCAAGGAGATAGCCACTGATTTCAATGGCCACCTGTGGATGGGTATCGTTAATGCTGCGAACCGCTGCCGACAGCGCGCTCTGGTATTGGGCTTCAAGTACCACATACACCACTCGCAACAGCGATCGCCCATTTAACGCCGCTGGCGCGATATGCCGAATCGTGGACTTGACGTGGGTGAACATGCGTTCAAACTCCTTGTAACGATCGAGACCAAACCCCAAGGGGGATATACCTTTTGTGGTTGTAGCAGAAAATCAAGCTGGCAAGCGACTTTGCGGTTCTGTGGTAACAAATTGCAAAGTATTGCTACCTAAGTATTAAAACTTATTACAGGACTGGATCGCTGGGAAATCAAGGGCACTAGACAACCGTTTTCCAATCGCCACGTGCGATCGCTAATCTCCCGCAATTCAGTGGCCTCATGGGTGACCACAAGCAGGCTCCAGTGTTCCTTGAGGCGGCGCAGCACCTGTACCAATTGGCGGCGCATTGACCAATCTAGACCCGCTGTGGGTTCATCGAGCAAGAGCAGGTAGGGTTGGCGCACCAGTTGCACAGCAAGCGCGAGGCGACGCTGCTGACCACCGCTCAAGGATTCGGGGCGGGTGTGCAAAGGCAAATGATCGAGACCCACATCGGCAAGGGCGCGGTAAAAGTTTTCGTAGGGAATTTCTGGGTGGCCAAAGCGCAGCTCTTCGAGAATGGTACTGCCACAGAAGTAGCGATCTGGGAACTGAAAGACCAATCCGGCCAACTGTTGTAAATGATCGGGTGTGAGAACCTGATCCTGCCATCGAATGATTCCCCGACTGGGGGTGGCCAAGCCCGCTAAAATCTCTAGTAGGGTGGTTTTGCCGGATCCACTGGGTCCGATAATTAATCCCAGTTCAGCCATACCCAAGTCTAAATTAATGTCCCGCAAAATGGGCTGAGGGGTGGCGGCGGGGTGGTAGCTGAGATGGTGAACCGAAAACAAGATGCAGACTCCGGAGGTAACGACCGTGCAAACACGTCAACTGCGCCTGTGGCAACGCTTTGCTCTCTATCTTAGTGGAGCGATCGCCCCCTGGGTACTGAGTACCGCTGCCCTTGCTGGGGATCCTTTCCGTACGGGCGCTCAAGCACGACCCATTTCCGATCAAACGGAAGCTGTCTTTGTTGCCCTCTTTCGCGATGGCAACTATGTCAAAGGTAAAGAGTTACTGCCGGCGGCCTTGGAGCGCGATCGCCAAGAACCCCTAACCCTGACCTTGGCTGCTGCCATTGCCTATCTTAATGAAGACTGGGCAGGGTACAAACGCTACGCTGAGGAGACCCTACGCGCTGCCCAAGCCCTCACGAGCCGCGATCGCCTGCGGGGAAATCTCTATCAAGCCGTGGGGCATTTCCTGATGGCTGGCTATGAAATTTCCGATGCCGGATCGGGGCCTGTGGCTGGTGCCCCCGCCGCTCTGTTGCGGGTACAGCGGGTTCTCGATCATGTGGGGCGAGCCGAAGCTGTCAATCCTCGCGATCCGGAATTGAATCTTGTTCGTGGCTTTATGGAGTGGGGTATTGCCAGTAATGTGGGCTTTGTCAGCATGGATCGGGCCATTCAAACCCTGCAAACCTACGCCGCTCCCAATTACCTGAGTTATCGAGGCTTGGCCTTGGCCTATCGCGATCGCAAGCAATGGCCGCAAGCCTTAAACGCAGTTGATCAAGCCTTGGCACTTGCCCCCAACAATCCAGAACTCCTTTATCTGAAAGCACAAATTTTGGCTGCCAGTGGCAACCGATCGCAGGCACAGCAATATTTCCAGCAAGCCCTAGCCAAACAAAGCCAATTGCCGCGAGGGATTCGCGAGGAAATTCAGCAGTTTAGCCGTCGCCTTTTGCCCCAAGGCTAGGTTGTTGGCTCAGACAGCAGCTTTGAAATTGGCAGCTTGGCAATATCTGTGCCGAGCAGGGGCTGAACCTGTTCCAAAATAGCGCAAATTTCTTTGCGGCAGTTCCACTGAGGGATTTTGCCATAGCGAAGCGTCAGTTGCGTTAAAACTTCCAGCGCATAATCAGGAAAGTCCAGTGCATCAGCAATTGCTGCCAGTTTTAGCAAGTGGCTAGGGCTCTGTAGGTGCTGGTTTTGCTGCTGTTGACTCTCATTGAGCAAATCCCGCAGGTAAATTGCATCGGCCCATAGCAGTTGACCCCCTCGCCGTTGGGAGTGAAATGGGGAAACGTAGCGCGGTAATCGGCACCAACCATCATTGGTGAGTAGGTCAAAGAGCACAAAGCCTTGAGCGCGCAAATATGCATCAATATCCCCAAAGAGGGGTTGCCCTCTGTAAACCTCCGAAAACTCAACTTCAACTATGATTGCTAAAGTACTGGCTGCCAGAAGCCGCTCACCGCCTTGCAACACATCTAGATCTGCACCTTGGACATCCACTTGCAGGACATCTACGCTCTCAAGGCCTTCAGCTTGGGCAAATGCGTCAAGGGTGGTTGTTTCCACCTGAACACTTGCCGCTACATCCAAGCCAGGATTAAATCCTTGAAATCGCGATGTGTAGCTCAAATTTGGTGGATATAAAGAACTGCAATGAATGGCGTTGGTAATGTAAAGGGTTGATTCTCCCACCTCTTTGCCCAACGTCAGCGGATAGTGACGCTCAAACCACGTAATTCCTTGGGCGGCTAAGGCGGTATTGGCCTCATCACAGGCGTCGGCATCCGCATCAAAACCATAAATTCTGAGATTGGGGGCAAAGATATGCCATGGAGATTGGGCATAATCATCCTCATGATAGATTTTGCGAGAGCCAACGATGCACAGCGTTAAAGAAAGCGGATCGAGCTTGCCTGCCGCTTTTAGCGTATTGTTAACGAGTCCCATAGCAACGTAGAATTCCTGCAACGTCAACGACAATTCTGAATTGTGCCCCAGCGAAGACTGTCTTTTGCTCAATCATCGCCACCTTGGTAAAGCGAGCGATCCAAGAATGTTCACCCCCTTGGCTCCCCAAGATTTCAGTCCTCGTGATAGGTTAACGGTGAAAATGCGACAGGATGCAGGACTATGCACACCAGAACCAAAGGGGAATCGCTTGTCCGCTGACTGGATGTGGGTAAGGCCTACCGTCAGCCCAACGGTTCGGTCATTAGCATTTTGGGTTGCGCCTATGTCTGGGTTTGAGGGTGTTCCATCCTTGGCAAAAAGGCTGTACCGCTACTATGCGACGATAAATATAAGCAGCCAAAAATCTGGAGAACTTCCCTCACCCGATGATTGATGAACTATTGGAACTTTCGCCCAACTGGGGACTGGATACCCTGTTGTTACTTGTGGTGTTGTTGGCACTGGAAGCGGTTCTCTCAGCGGACAATGCGATCGCCCTAGCGGCCTTGGTACGAGGCATCGAAGACTTAGATGCACAACGGCGGGCACTCAATCTGGGACTGGCCATTTCTTACGTTTTTCGCATTGGCCTGATTTTCACAGCGACTTGGGTCTTGCGGTTCTGGCAGTTTGAGTTGGCGGGGGCACTCTATCTGCTGTGGTTATCGGCAAAGTACTTTTTCTTTACGACCGAGCCAGAGCATGAGCACGAGCGGGTGATTCGTTCTTTTTGGCAGGCGGTACCTCTACTGGCCTTAGCGGATTTGGCCTTTTCCCTCGATAGCGTGACAACGGCGATCGCCCTGTCGGATGAGCGTTGGCTGGTATTACTCGGCGGCACGATTGGCGTGATTATGCTGCGCTTTATGGCGGAGCTATTTATCCGCTGGCTAAAAGAATTTCCTCGACTTGAGGATGCGGGCTATTTCACAGTGATGCTGGTGGGTCTGCGGCTGCTCATTCGCGTGATTAATCCCCAGCTGGTACCCTCGGACTGGGTGATGATTAGCCTGATTGCCCTTTGCTTTACGTGGGGCTTTTCCAAGCGGGAGGTGGAGGAGCCAGACACCCCCCCAACCCTTCCCAAGTCAACCCATGAACCTACATCTCATACACCCAAGAGGTGAAGGCCGGCTCCCAAGGCACCAGTTCCTGCGTCTGGAACCAGAGATTGATTTCCCGCTCAGCATTTTCGGGACTGTCGGAGCCGTGAATTACATTCCGTCCCACATCTACAGCAAAATCGCCCCGGAGCGTTCCTGGCTCCGCATTGAGGGGATTAGTGGCACCAATCAGTTTGCGGGCATTGGCAATCACCCCCCGGCCTTCCCAGACCATGGCCACCACCGGTCCAGAGGTAATGAAATTCACTAGCCCCGTAAAGAAGGGCTTATCTTTGTGTTCGCCGTAGTGCTGCTCTGCCAATTCGCGGCTGACCCGCATCAGTTTGAGGCCGACCAGTGTGTAGCCTTTTTGTTCAAATCGTTGGATAATCGTCCCCACTAGCCCACGCTGAACGCCATCGGGCTTAATGGCTAGAAATGTCCGTTCCACGCAGTATGTCCTCTGCTCGATCTACAGGATTGATTTTACGGTTTTCGGGGGTCGGATGCCGCTACCACTGTACCAAGTTGATGCCTTTACCCAAGAACCCTTTCGGGGTAACCCGGCGGCCGTATGTGTCCTAGGGACGTTTTTTGAGGATGCAACCTTGGCGGCGATCGCCCGCGAAATGAATCTTTCAGAAACGGCTTTTGTCGTACCGCTGGCCAGTGGCTTTCACCTGCGCTGGTTTACCCCTGTGGCAGAAGTGGATCTCTGTGGTCATGCCACCCTCGCAACAGCCCATGTCCTCTGGCAGCATCAAGGGGTGGTAGGGGATCTAGAATTTCACACCCGCAGCGGTCTCCTGCGTGCCCAGCGCCTTGGGGATTGGATCGCCCTTGATTTTCCGCAGCAGCCCGTAATGCCCCTTGCGGATCAGCAGGTGCAAGCCTCAATCATTGCAGCGCTCGGGACACCACCCATATTTATGGGGCAAGCGGGCAGCGATCTGCTGGTGGATCTGGTCGATGCCAGTGCTGTAGCCCAGTTGAAACCCGATTTTGACCAAATTGCCCGCCTGCCTTGCCGAGGATTGATTGTGACCGCCCAGGCCAATGGCGCGGAATATGACATCGTCTCCCGTTTTTTTGCCCCCCAACTGGGCATCCCTGAGGATCCGGTCACTGGCTCGGCGCACTGTAGCTTGTATCCCTACTGGCGAGCAAAACTGGGGAAGGACAAGTTATTGGCCTATCAAGCCTCAGCGCGGGGGGGCGTGATTAAAATTCACCCCCACAGGGGCGATCGCCTGCGGCTATTGGGTCAGGCGGTTACGATTTTCGCTGGCGAACTCCTGCTTTAGAATTCAATCCCCGGCTGGGCTTTAACGCCCTGTTCGCGAAAGGGATGCTTGACAAGGGTCATTTCCGTCACCAGATCTGCGGCGTCAATCAGGGCTGGGGGAGCACCGCGTCCGGTGAGAATCACATGGGTCATTTCTGGCTTGCGGGCAAGTCCCTCGAGCACCTGTGCCACAGTTAAGTAGTCCAGCTGGAGGGCGACATTAATTTCATCGAGCAGTACCAAACGGTACTCGGGGTTGGTGATGTAGCTCAGACCCAGCTCCCAAGCCGCTTGGGCACAGGCGATATCCCGCTGGCGGTCTTGGGTTTCCCATGTAAAGCCCTCCCCCATCGCATGGAAGGCCAGTTGGTCTGACCAATGGCTAAGAACCGCTTTTTCCGCTGGCTCCCACGCCCCCTTGATAAATTGAATAATTGCCACGCGATAGCCATGCCCCAAGGAACGCAGCACCATGCCAAGTGCCGCTGTGGTTTTGCCCTTGCCGTTGCCCGTATGGACAATAATGAGACCTTTTTCACGGGTGCGCTCCGCGAGGCGTTGCGCCTGCACGGCTTTGCGCTGCTGCATTTTTTGGCGGTGCTGTTCGTCAGTGAGCATGGGCTAGCTGGCAAGGTACTCGTGAATATCGCCGCGGCGTTTGCGGAGTTTGCTGAGGGCCTCCCGCTCAATTTGCCGCACCCGCTCGCGACTAATGTTGAGCAGTTCGCCCACTTTGGCAAGGGTGAGGGGCTGGCCGTTTTCTAGGCCAAAGCGTAGGGAGAGCACATGGCGTTGCTGCGGGGTCAGATCCGCCATCAGCCGTTCAAGGTCACTGCGCAACGAGGATTGAGCGGCAAACTCCTCCGGTGAAATGGACGGATCCTCGAGCAATTCCCCCAACTCCGTATCCTGATTATCGCCGACACGGACATCAAGGGAGAGGGGTTGTCGCGCCCGTTCAAGATATTCCCGCACTTGGGCAGGGGTTAATTCCAGTTCTGCCGCCAGTTCATTAATCGTGGCAGCGCGACCGAGGCGTTGGGATAGTTGTCGCTGGGCTTTTTTGATTTTGTTCAGCTTTTCGGTGATGTGGATAGGCAGACGGATCGTGCGCCCTTTTTCAGCGATCGCCCGTGTAATGGCTTGGCGAATCCACCAGTAGGCATAGGTGGAGAAACGATACCCCTTGGTGGGGTCAAATTTTTCTACCCCCCGCTGCATCCCGATTGTGCCCTCTTGGATTAGATCAAGCAGATCCACATTGCGCTTGATGTACTTTTTGGCAACCGAAACCACCAGCCGCAGGTTGGCCTCCACCATTTTGCGTTTGGCGCGCTCGCCATTTTCGATAATTGTCTCTAATTCTGCTTCACTCATGTTGGCGGCGGCGGCCCATTCAGCACGGGTAGGTTCACGGTTGAGTTCTGCCGCGAGCTTTTCGCGAATCTCGTTCATGGCGGTAAGCTGCTGCACCTGTTTGCCGTAGATCACTTCCTGTTCGTGGGTGAGCAATGGCACACGGCCAATCTCCCGTAGGTAAGTGCGCACTAAATCTTTTGAAGTATCCATAGTCCCTATCGCTCGTTCTCAAGGTTGACAGCAGTGATTCGTCCAAGGCCTAGGAATATCGTTTTCTCTATAGGATGGGCGATCGCCCCTGCTAAAGATCGCGGCCAAGCCAACGGTGCTTTAACAGCGTTTTCGTAGATACGTTACATATATTAAGAATCTTAACATTTCTAAATCTGTTCATCGGAATACTAACACCGACCTTTGGCGGTTCTTAATCTTTTTTTTATATTTACCCCATTGAAAAATCTCTATGAATTTTGAAAATACAGATGGAGTTAATAAATCTTTGGTTCACGCCTCAGACCTACTGAAGAGTTATCCATTCTTGCGGCTAGGGGTATGCAGTCGCGTCTTAGGAATGAGACGTATTTTCTTGGAGTAGGGATTTAATTTGTGCTAACAACTGCCCCAGTTTCCCCTCCTCAAAAAGGGCATTGATCAGGGCTAGCCCGCTGGTGGATAGGAGCAGTTTATTGAGATCAGCAGGGGTGCCCCCGTTGGCAAAGGTATAAATTTTGGCATCGCCAATCACCCCCGGTTGCGGGGCAAGGGCTTGGAGAACTTGTGGCAGTTGCGGTGCCAGTTCTGGCCAGAGGGCTGTAATCACTTGAGCTGTCAAGTTAGCGTTGCTAATCACATTTTTGGCCGCGAGCATGGCCTCCATCCCTTCAGCTTCAGCAAGGGCTTTATCACGGTTGGCCGCCGCAAGGGTGCGAATCGCTTCCGCCTCCAGTTCCGCTGCCTGTTGGGCAATTTCCGCTTGCCGCCGCCGCCGAAAGGCATCAATTTCCACAACGTTTTGCTCTAGCACCCGTTTTTCAGCCGCTTCCCGCTCTGCGGCAATAATCGCTAGGTTTTTCTGGCGATTGGCTTTTTCCACTTCGATGGCGGTGGTGACCGCAGATTCTGCCCGTGCCCGCTCGGCTTCGGCAATCAGACTTTCTTTTTTCTTGGTGGCAACGGCGATCGCCACATCCTCTTGGGCAAGACGCGCTTGACGCTCGGACTCCGCAATGGCCACCTGTGCTTGCAAACGGTTGGCCTCCACCTGCTGCTGGCGACTGATCTCGGCGATTTCTGCCTCCTGCTGTTGCTGGGCTTGCGTTACCTTCAGGAGTTTATTTTTTTCCTCCAGTTCAATGCTGGCCTCGATTTCCTTCTGTTGGATGGCAAGTCTTTTGCGGATTTCTTCTTCCTCAACCGCTTGGGCTTGGAGCAACTTTGCCCGCTGAATCGCGGCTGCCTCTGCTGCTTTGGCCTCCTCAATTTCCCTTTCCCGCTGCGCTTTTAGGGCTTCCACCTTCAGGCGTTGGCTTAACAGTGCCGCTTCTTTTTCCTCTTCAATTTGCAGGGAGCGTTTTTGGGCATCCAGTTCCTTTTGTTCGATCGCGACCCGGGTTGAGAGTTCGACTTCCCGCTTTTGTTGAATCGAGCGTTGAATCGTTTCTGTGCGCAGCCGCACCCCCTGAGCATCAAAAAAGTTGTTTTCGTCGTAGGTGTCACTCTCTTGGACTTCTGAGATGGCAATGTTGTTGAGGGTGAGTCCAACTTTTTGCAGATCCTGCTGCATCAGGTTGAGTACCTCTTGGGCAAACCCTAGTTTGTCGGAGTCAATTTCAGCCAAGGACTTGTGTTTTGCAGCTGCGCGAATGGCATCGTCCGCCCGTTTTTCAAGGGCATTCTTGATGTCTTCGGGGGTAATGCGGTTATTTTGGGAAAGGCGAGCGGCGGCAGTGAGGACATCCTCTTCGGTGGCATTGATGCAGACATAAAAGGTGACCCGCATATCAGCCCGCAGATAATCTTGGGTACGCACCGCCAATTTGCCCGTTCGCTCTACGTCAATGGAGATTTCCCGCAGCGGTACCCGTGTCAACTCATGGAACCCCGGCAGGGCAATGCAGCCACCATTGAGAATGACTGTTTTTTTCTTAACAAAAATCCCCCCCGTGCGCACAAAGGCTTCGTTGTTGGGGGTAATGACATAGACGCGCGTGTAAGCCCAAATGCTCAGGAGCAGTAAAATCACAATGCCGGCAATCACACCGGGAAAAAAGAGCAGCCCACCCAGATTACCCATGACAATGGGGGGAGACTCCACCAGTACTGTGGCTTTGGTTTGGGTGCGGGGAGGTGCTGGCAATTCTGGTGTCGGTAATGCCTGCAAAAATGTCAGCCAGTAAAGCATAGAACTGCCCCCTCAGCGTTAATTTCAGTGTGGCATTTTGGGGGCGATCGCCCGCTATTTTTAAGGGTTCTTTAATTCGCTGGAGCCACTTCAGTGGTTGAGGCCACGGCGGCATCTTTGCGCTTTTTCTTCTCTGTGACTGTCACAGGTCGCATTTCAATATGGTTGAGCAGTGTCGTGACAAAGGCAAAGAGCAAAAAGGGCAAGGTTAAGACCAAAATTAGCCCCCCGACCAGAAACGCCTGCACGGGATTGTTGTAGAGGGTGAGGGATGCGGCCAAACCAATAAAGATCACAATCAGCCAAACAATGACTTGGCCATAAATATCCCCGAAGGTGAGGGTGCAGACGAAACGGTATTTTTGTAAGCTGTTTTGTAGTTCATTGGCCATAGGGGCTATCCTCGCGGCGTATGCTGAACAGTTCCAGTTAAAAAATAAGCTTTTGGCTCAGGGGGAGTAAAACGGAGGTTGCGTGACAGGGTTGGCAAGTACAGAGAAACGAAGGTACCTGAATTTTAGAAAACCTGCCCCCAAGATTAAAGCCCTTGCAACAAATGTACAAACTTTGGTTAGAAAAAGCGGGCACGGGCATTGGACAGCCCTTTTCTAACATTGGGATCCACCAAACCCGCCTCTCTGATCGTGGCTTTCAGAAGCTGGCGTGTCTTCTCTCGGTGTGAAAAGGGCTGTAATATGACAGATTGTATCAAAACTGCACCGATCGCCCCCGAAGCACTCTATGGGTAAGTTTTACCGTTTGACCACCACGGCGGGTTTACAGGCTGCCCTTGGCACATTACCTCCCGCAACCACCCTTGGTTTTGTGCCGACAATGGGGGCACTGCATGGGGGGCATGCCGCCTTGATCCAGCGGGCACGGCAAGAGTGTGATGTGGTCGTTGTCAGTATTTTTGTCAACCCGCTTCAGTTTGGCCCCCAAGAGGATTTGGAGCGCTATCCCCGTGCCCTTGAGGCGGATACGGCACTTTGTCAGCAGTTAGGGGTGGATCTGCTCTTTGTGCCCAGTGTGGCTGAACTGTATCCAGCGGGGATGGAGAGTCTCACGGTAGTTGAGCCACCAAGGGAGTTAACGGAACGCCTCTGTGGGCGATCGCGCCCCGGCCATTTTCGCGGGGTAGCAACAATTGTGCTGAAGCTCTTGCATTTGGTGCAGCCCGATCGCGCCTATTTTGGCCAAAAGGATGCCCAGCAGTTAGCAATTATTCGCCGCTGTGTGGCGGATTTGAATCTGGACGTGGAGATCATTGGCTGCCCCATTGTCCGCGATGCCGATGGCCTTGCCCTCAGTTCCCGTAATCAATACCTCAGTGCGGGCGATCGCGCCACCGCCTTAGCCCTAAGTCAGAGCCTAGAGGCAGCGACTGCTGCTTTTCGTCAAGGTTGCTTTGCTGCCAGCGATCTCTTGGAGCAGGTTCACAACCATCTGCGCCAGTTTCCCCAGTTGCGCCTCGACTATGCCGAATTGGTGCATCCCCAGACCCTTGTGCCCTTGGAACGCATTGAGACCGTGGGACTGCTGGCGATCGCGGGTTGGGTGGGGCAAACGCGCCTCATTGACAATTGCCTATTGGATCGCCGCCTGCCGATTCTGGCTGTGGATGGCCCTGCCGGCGCGGGGAAGTCAACCGTGACGCGACTAGCAGCCCAAGCCCTAGGGTTGCAGTACCTTGACACCGGTGCCATGTATCGAGCAGTAACTTGGTGGTGCTTGGGCAATAACATTGATCTCAGGGATGAGCCAGCCGTCGTAGAGGCGATCGCCCATTGTCAGTTGCGTCTTGAGAGCAGCGATCCCCCTCAACCCACACGGGTGTGGATCAACGATTGCGAGGTCAGCCAAGCGATTCGTTCCCTAGAGGTGACGCAGCGAGTGTCCCAAATTGCCGCCCTGCGGGGTGTGCGACGACTCATGGTACAACAACAGCGGGCGATCGGAGCCAATGGGGGCATTGCTGCCGAAGGTCGTGATATTGGTACCCATGTCTTTCCCGAGGCAGGCTTGAAAATTTTCCTAACGGCCTCGCCCGAAGAGCGTGCCCAGCGCCGCTGGCAGGAGTTACAACAACAAGGACAATGCGACCTCTCCTACGAGGAATTGCTCGCTCAGATTACCGCTCGCGACACAGCGGATCAGCAACGCACCTACGCCCCTTTTCGCAAAGCTGCCGATGCCATAGAAGTCTGTACGGACAACTTGGGGATCGATGAGGTGGTGAGTAAAATTGTCCATCTCTACCGCAGTCGCTTTCCTCAACCTTGATGAGCAAGGGAGATTTCCCGTACAGTAGCAGAGGAGAGTTCACGCCGAGCACATTTCTATGGATCGCAATCCCCTCGATCTTGTACAACAACTCTACTACACCGGTATTGGAGCGGCTGCTGCTGCCATTGAATCCCTGCAGGATGAGGCCAAACGCCAAGAATACCTGACGCAACTGCGGGTGGATGCCCGCCAATTGGCCACCGTCTGTGCTGAGAAAGGCCGCCTCACCGAAGCGCAAGCACGGGAACTGATTCAAGCCTTCATTGCCCAACAGCAGCAACCCTCTTCGACCCCTGAGCCTGCTCCTCGCGAGAGTGCTGACTTAGCCGCAGATATTCAAACGCTTCTCGAAACGCTGCGCGCCATTCGCCAAGACCTACAGCAGGATTCTCAGGCACCCACGTCCTAGGATTTGCGCATTATTGGGAAGTCGGTGCCCTGAATGATGGCTCTTTAGTCGTTGTCCCAGCACTCACGGCCAATGAGGTCGCCAATGCGATCGCGCAGCATAAAATCACAGCGCTCTAGCTCTGCCTCAATGAGGGGCCACTCCCGAACGGGCACAAACTGGCAGAGGGTGTAAATGGGCTGCTGCCGACTCACCACACCTTTGGCCACCAGTCGTCGTGCTTCATCTTTGACGAGTTCGATGGAGTATTGAAGGGATTGAACCATAACATCCTCGTTTGGCTGAAGAGACCCTAGGATTCAGAATTGGCAAAGTGTAATATCCAATACTGAACTATTTTAACTTTTGCCCTAGGGAGCTACCTGTCATAATAACAAATGTTTCCTAAGTCAGGGGGTTCTGATCAAAAAATCCTACTACTGGTGGAAGCGAGTGGCGCGTCACCTGTTCTTGAGGTTACATTGACTGTCACTGCCCCAGAGCATCGTTTATCCTAGAGAAAGGCAATGCTAAACAAAATCTAAAGACTGCCCCATGGCTTTCCATCTTCCCCAATTGAGCTGCCAACTGCGTCCAGAGGTGGCTGCCCTCCAAACCGAACTTGTGCAGTGGCGACGCTATTTGCACCAACGACCAGAATTGGGCTTTCAAGAACACCTGACGGCGGCCTTTGTCAGTGAGAAACTACGGCAATGGGGCATTCAGCATCGCACGGGTATTGCGGAAACGGGAATTGTGGCCGTGATTCCGGGAGCGCGACCGGGGCCAGTGCTGGCGATTCGCGCCGATATGGATGCGCTGCCAGTGCAGGAGGAAAACGATAAGCCCTACCGCTCTCTCCATGAGGGGAAAATGCACGCCTGCGGGCACGATGGTCACACAGCGATCGCCCTTGGGACTGCGAAATACCTTGCTGAGCACCGCGATTTTGCTGGTACGGTCAAAATCATCTTTCAACCAGCGGAAGAAGGCCCCGGTGGGGCTAAACCCATGATTGAAGCGGGAGTTCTCGATGCCCCGAAAGTGGATGGCATTATTGGCCTGCACCTCTGGAATTTTCTGCCCGTTGGTACGGTGGGGGTGCGTAGTGGGCCGTTGATGGCGGCAGCGGAATTCTTTGAGTGTGAAGTACACGGCAAGGGGGGACACGCCGCTTTACCCCAATTTACGGTGGATACGGTTCTCGTTGTTGCCCAGATCATTACGGCCTTGCACACTATCGTTTCGCGCAACGTGGATCCCCTAGAGACAGCGGTGATTTCCGTGGGGGCAGTACATGCGGGCACCGCCAAGAACGTGATTGCCGATACCGCGACCTTTCGGGGAACAGTGCGATACTTTAAGCCAGAGTTGGGGGACTGGCTACCCCAGCGCATTGAACAGGTGATTGCGGGTATCTGTCAGAGTCATGGCGCCACCTATGACTTTCGCTATGAGCGGATGTATCCCCCCACCGTCAACGATGCCAAGATGGCGAAATTAGTGCGCTCTGTTGCTGAATCGGTGGTTGAGGTGCCGGCTGGGGTCACGTCCCACTGTCAAACCATGGCGGCGGAAGATATGTCATTTTTCCTGCAAGCGGTTCCGGGTTGCTACTTCTTTTTGGGGTCAGCCAATGGCACACTGGGGTTAGATTTTCCCCACCACCATCCCCGCTTTGATTTTGATGAAACTGTTTTAAGTATTGGGGTTGAGCTGTTTATCCGCTGTGTGGAGAAGTATTGTGGTCTAGTGGAGACCTAAATTTCCTATGTCCCTCACAGTGCTTATTGCCGATGATGATCCGGGCATCCGCCTGTCAGTAAGCCGTTTTTTAGAGTCTGAAGGGTATTGCTGCCTCACGGCGGGAGATGGTGCCCAGGCTCTCGAAATGATCCACCGCTATCAGCCCCATCTGCTGATTACGGACATTGCCATGCCCAACATGAATGGCTATGAGTTGGTGCGGCAGGTGCGCCAGCATCCCTCATTGCGCTTACTACCAGTAATTTACCTCACCGCACGCACAGAACTAGAAGAGCGGATTCGCGCCTATCGCACCGGGGGCGATGTCTATCTCTCCAAGCCCTTTGACCTCAATGAGTTGGCAGCGGTGGTGCGTAACCTGTTGGATCGGGCACAACTGGTACAAATCGAATGGCAGCAACGACAGCAACCCTTTGCGGCGCCGAAAACACGAACCCTCAGCGTTGATCTCACTCAACGGGAAAAGGAAGTGCTAGGGTTACTCGTGGCTGGACTCTCCAATGCCCAGATTGGCGATCGCCTGCACTTGAGCGCCCGAACGATTGAAAAGCACGTCAGTAGCCTCTTTCAAAAAACAGCGGTTCACAATCGAGCTGAGCTGGTGCGACTGGCCATTGAACAGGGCTTGGTGGAGCGACAAACCAGTTCCCAAGCTTGAGCCATAGCTGTTACCGTCAAGGAAGAGTGTTGAGGACCTGAAACGCGATGCAACGGATTCCCCCTGCCCCCGGCCAAGAATCGGTTTGGGACTATCCCCGTCCGCCCCGTGTTGAACCCACCTCAAAACACCTGCGGGTGGTCTTTAATAGTGTGGTGATTGCCGACACCCAGCGGGGACAGCGGGTACTAGAAACCAGTCATCCCCCAGTGTATTACTTTCCGCCAGAGGATGTACAGGTGCAGTATCTGGTGCCCTCAGCACGGCAAACCTTTTGCGAGTGGAAAGGACAAGGCGCCTACTACCACGTCAAGGTGGGCGATCGCCAAGCGGATAATGCAGCCTGGTACTATCCCAAACCCACCCCTGCTTTTGCGCCAATCTGCAACTACATTGCCTTCTATGCTGCTTTGATGGATGAATGCACCGTGGATGGTGTGGTGGTGATTCCGCAACCGGGGGGCTTCTATGGCGGCTGGATTACTCCGGACATTGTCGGCCCGTTTAAGGGGGCACCGGGGACTTGGGGCTGGTAAGGGCTGCTAAGTGTTTCTCAAATCACTCCATCTGCGCCACTTTCGCAACTACAGCGAGCAATCGGTGACGTTTGCTGCGCCAAAAACCATCGTCGTTGGGGACAATGCCCAAGGCAAGTCCAATTTGCTAGAGGCTGTGGAGTGGCTGGCCACACTGCAATCCCATCGCACCCATCGCGATCGCGACCTTATTCAGCAGGGACAAGAGAGTGCCCAAATTGAAGCCACCCTAGAGCGCCAAGGCGTCCCCCTTGATCTGGCGGTGAGTTTGCGCCCCCTCGCAGGCCGTGTCCTACAGGTGAATGGCTGTACCGTTAAGCGCACGGCGGAATTTCTGGGGCAACTCAATGCGGTGGAATTTTCCTGCTTGGATTTGGAACTGGTGCGGGGCACACCGGCCATTCGCCGCAACTGGTTGGATCGGATTTTGGTGCAATTGGAACCCCTCTATAGCCAACTGCTGCAAACCTACCAAAAAGCCCTGCGCCAACGGAATGCTCTCCTCAAACAGGCCGGCAGCCAAGGATGGGATGAAGCCCTCTGGCAGGCATGGAATCAGCAATTGGTGATCAATGGCACTCGCATTATCCGCCGCCGACAGCGCCTCATTGAACGCTTGGCACCCTTGGCTCAGGAGTGGCATCGCGTGTTGAGTGGCGATCGCGAGACACTCACCTTGACTTATGAGAGCCATGTGCCCCTTGGGGATGGCACTTCTGAAGTGATTGTGGCTGCCTTTAATGAGGCCTTGGCCGCTCGCCGCACTATTGAACTGCTGCAAAAAACCAGTCTGGTGGGACCGCACCGTGATGATGTGGGCTTGTGCCTCAATGAGCAAAGTGCCCGTCAATTTGCTTCCCAAGGGCAGCAGCGCACGCTGGTATTGGCGTTGAAACTGGCGGAACTGGCTCTTGTGGAAAGTGTGGTGGGCGACACTCCCCTTTTGTTGTTGGATGATGTCCTCGCCGAATTGGATTTGCAGCGGCAGGGAATTTTATTAGAGGTGATGGGCGATCGCTACCAAACGCTGATTACCACCACCCACCTTGCCCCCTTTGCCACCCCTTGGCGGCAACAAGCACAAATTCTCAAGGTGACGGCGGGGACGATCGCAAGCGTGCCTGACACTGCTGCTGAAACCAGTGACTAATCTGGGAAACGGTTAGCTCAGCAATGGGCACCCCCTCCCTTGCAGCAATTTGCCGCAGTTGCTTGAGGGCACTGATTAAAATTTGGCCATACCATGTCATAAACCCCCCTTGGCGCTGCTCCTCCGCTTGCAACTGGGGATCGGCAGCAACAAGTTCATAGACTTGGGCTTCCGTCAGGTCTTCGAGGGGGTTTCCCTCAGTCTTAGCTCGCAAATAGCGCTGGGCATACACCGCCACTCGAATAGCAAAGCGATCTGCGGCCGGTAAGAGCAGTTGATCAATCTCTTGACACTCACTGACGGTGAGCAGATCTGCAGGATTCATGAACGGCTTAGGCCAGTCCAGCGGGTGTCGGTGCTGCTGTGGATTCTTGGATATTAATCACGTTGGGCGTAAAGAGAAAGACCCCATCCCCAAGGCGCGATTGATGGCCATTGATGGCATAGGTGCTACCAGCGGCAAAATCAGAAATGCGCTGTGCCTCGGTGACATCGAGGTGCTCTAGGTTGAGAATCACTGCCTTGTCAGCCCGCAGCGCTTGAACGATCAGGGTCGTATCACTGAGGGACTGCGGCTTGATCACCACTACTTCATAGCCACTACTCAAGGAATGACCAAAGGCAGTCAGTTCACTCATGACAACTCCCCCCTGGGAACATAGCAACAGTACCTACGATTCAATAATGACATTAGACTTCATCCTGTTATACCGACTACATCAAAATTTATGCAAATTCCAGCCTTACAGTCTTGGCACTGCGTGAATTTTTGAGCAGGCATAGCTCTTTCTAATATCGGTTGCAGCCCCCACTGGGCATAGGCAAGTTACTGGTTGCGCACTAGAATAGGCGCACTTAGGTTTAGGACTATCTCAATGATCAAACGTAGCCAAGCGAAGCGATATAGCTCCCTTGGGGCGATCGCCCTTCTGAGCGCGTATCTCGTGGTCGCGAGTCCTCACCCCGCCTTGGCGATGCACATTAGCGAGGGGTTTTTGCCCCTTGGCTGGGCAGTGGGCTGGTGGCTGGTTTTTTTACCCTTTTTGGCATGGGGACTATGGGCACTGCGACAACAGATTCAACAGCAACCAGAGTCAACCCTGCTGATTGCCTTAGCCGGTGCCTATGCCTTTGTCCTCTCTTCGTTGAAGATTCCTTCCGTTACGGGTAGCTCTTCCCATCCGATGGGGATTGCCTTGGGAGCCGTTCTCTTTCGGCCACCGCTGATGGCCGTGCTGGGGACATTGGTGCTGCTCTTTCAAGCCCTGCTCCTTGCCCATGGCGGCCTGACCACCCTAGGCGCTAATGGCTTTTCGATGGCGGTGGTGGGACCTTGGTTGGCTGGGTTGACCTATTGGGGGATGTCCCGTGCCACGGCTAAGCCAGCGATCGCGATTTTTAGTGCTGCTCTGATCAGTAACTTGGCCACCTACTCGGTGACTTCTTTACAATTGGCATTGGCCTTTCCCGATAGTATGGGTGGGGTGGCGACGGCTTTTGCCAAGTTTGCGGCGCTCTTTGCTGTGACGCAGATTCCCTTGGCGATCAGTGAAGGGTTACTCACGGTGTTGGTGTGGAACTGGTTGACCACGTACTGCACAGCCGAATTGCAAACCTTAAAACTCTTGCCTGGAGGGGAATCCAATGAATAAAAAAACAGTGGCCTTCCTATTGGGCGGCGCAATTCTCTTAAGTACACTTCCCCTACTGCTGGTTAAGGGTGACTTTGAAGGTGCCGATGCCCAAGCCGAAGCGTTAATCAGCGAGGTGGCACCAGACTTTGAACCTTGGGCAGAGCCATTGTTTGAACCGCCCAGTGGTGAGATTGAATCCCTGCTGTTTGCTGTGCAAGCAGCTCTGGGGGCGGGGGTCATGGGGTTTATCTTGGGTCAGTACCGCGAACGCCATCGCCAAAGGGCAACCGCTGCCTCAAAATCGCAACAGTCCTGAGCAGTCAATGCACCATCACCTCGATACCTATGCCTATACCAATGGTCTGCGGCATTTGCACCCTGAACAAAAGTTGATTTTTGCGATCGCCAGCCTGTTATTGACGTTTTTTGCTCGTCCCCTTGTCCAGAGTTTGCTTTGGCTGTGGCTGAGCCTTTGGATTCTCGGCTATGCCCGCATTCCGTGGCGGGTTTATTTCACCCTCTTAGCCACAGTTGCTGCGTTTTGGCTGGTGAGTTTGCTAGGGTTAGTGGTGCAAATCATCCCGACGGAGACTTTACGGACTTCGGGGCAAGTGGTTCTCAGTGACATCTCCCTAATGGGCTGGTCGTTCTTTATCAGTGCCGAGAAATTGCACCAAGGCTTAACCCTAGGACTGCGGACAATGGTTGCCAGCACCTGTTTACTATTGATTTTATTGACGACCCCCTTTCCAGCCCTGTTGAGTGTGGCCGAGCGCTGGCGGGTTCCCCATTTCATCCTCGATATTCTGATGTTGATGTACCGCTATATCTTCACCCTCTTAGAAACCGCTTTCACACTGCAATTGGCGCAGCGGGCACGGGGCGGCTATCAACGGCGATCGCGCTGGCTCGTTAGTGTCAGCCTGTTGGCGGCTCAACTCCTGCGGCAGTCTCTGTACCGCTATGAACAGGTGAACCTTGCCCTGCTCAGTCGGGGTTTTCAGGGGCAGTTTCGGGTATTGCGCCCCCAGTCCTATGCCTATTCCCAACGGTATGGCCTTGAAATCGTCATTGGTGGCGGTGCCCTCATTCTGCTGAACGCAATCATCTGAGATGTCTGTGCCGCTACTGGAATTTCATCAGGTTGGCTTTCGCTATCCCAATACCACTACCCCCGTGCTGCAAGACTGCTCCTTTACGCTAGAGGCGGGACAGAAAGTTGCCCTTTTGGGGCTGAATGGCTCAGGCAAATCAACGCTCTTTTATCTGGCAGCGGCCCTCTATCGGCGCGATCGCGGTGAAATTTACTGGCAAGGGCAACGGCTCGTCCATCAACCAGAGCGACTGCGGCAGTGGCGGCAACGCATTGGCTTGGCCTTTCAAGACCCCGAACAGCAACTGGTGGCAGGCACCGTGGCGGAGGACATCTCCTATGGGCTGTGTAACTTAGACCTACCCACCGCCGAAATCGAAGCGCGTTTGTACCAAACCCTAGAGAACTTTGATTTAGTGGAGCTTGCCGATCGCCCCCTGCATCATTTGAGTTTGGGGCAAAAACGGCGGGTGGCACTGGCTGGGGTAATGGCCTTAGCACCGACGCTATTACTGCTTGATGAACCCACCACCTATCTCGACTATCAGCAGCGGCAGCAACTGGAGCAGGCCCTAGAGAACATTCACCAGCAGGGAACCACGATTATGATTGCCACCCATGATCTTGATTTTGCCTATGGCTGGGCAGACTGGATTATGGTGCTGGTCAATGGTCAGGTCACCGTGAGCGATCGCGCTTCCCATGTCTTTGGGCAGTGGCCGACCCTTGCCCCTGAATTGGGAACGCCTACCCTACTGCACCTGTGGCAACAATTTCCGCCCTTTTGGCGTCGCCAGCGACCCTTGCCCCGCACCCCCTTAGCCTTGAGTCAAGAATTGGCTGCTCTCTTTCAGGAATTCCAAAGGAGCGATCGCCCCTAAAGACCAAGGTGCCGATGTTCAGGACTCCGGTGAAAATGATAAGCTAGGCGATGGGTAGAATATCCAACTGTTCACTAATTACCAGCGTATTATTTGCGGCATCAGGCAGAACCTTTATGGCCACAATTATGGTTGTTGATGACAGCCCCACCCTGCGGGCAATGATTGTTCAGCTGATGAAAGAGCAGAACTATGACGTTGTTGAGGCTGAGGATGGTATCGAAGCCCAAGAAAAGATCAAGGCTCAATGTCCTGATTTGGTGATTCTGGATGTGGTGATGCCGCGCATGAATGGTTACGAACTGTGCCGCTGGATTAAGGGTGAAGCGGCTTGCCAAAGTGTGCCCGTGATCATGTGCACCACCAAAAGCGAAGAGTTTGATATTCACTGGGGTAAAAAGCAGGGGGTGGATGCCTACATCACCAAACCCTTTGACCCCGCAGAACTCATTGCCACCGTTAAACAACTCCTAGGATCGTCCTAAATCCAAGACGGCAACCACATCCGCCTCAAAAAGTCTTGGGGCGTCAGGGGTAGTCCTAAATACAGGGGGAGCCAGTAGAGGAAGCCCCCAACAACCACCCCTAGGACAGCAATGCCTGCCCAGCGTGCCCAAGCTCCCCAATCGTGGCTGGCTTCCCAGAGCAAGGCCAAGGCCATAAAGCTATAGAGGGCAGCGGGGAGGTAGTGATAGATAAAGACACAGCGGCTCACCAGTGCCCAGGGCAAGAGATTGGCAGCATAGTTTAAGAGCACAAAACGGCCTGCGGTTGTCGTCAATCTAAGGGGGATAAGAGCCAACGTGGCCAAGGTCCCCAGCCACAGGAGGGGGGGATTGAAGAGGGCATAGACGGCATAAACCCATTGGGTATTTGCTATGGGTAGGGGCGGGCCAATGACGGGCACGGGTTCACTGAGGGTTTGCACCCGCTGAAAAAAGTAGCTCATGGGGCGCAGCAGGAGCGGCCAAGACCACCACGGCGAACAGTAGGGATGGGCAGTACTGGCCACACTGCGGTGAAAGTTAAACATTTGGCGATGGAGGTCAAGTAGGCTCTGGTGGGGATGAAACTGGAGATGGGGTAGCCAGAGCAGGGTATAAACCACAAAGGCGACAACGGGGAGTAGCAGGCACATCTGCCACCACTGGTAAGTGGTCTTCCATTCAGCAGGCAGCGGTAACCTCTGCTGGAGAAGCCAGAAAAGCCCTACCCCCAACAGGAATCCCAAGCCACTCCACTTCACTGCCCCACAGGCGCCAAAGGCAATGCCTGCAGCCATCAGCCAGAGCGATCGCGCCCTTCCTTGGTAGCGCAACCCCCATAGCCAGAGAATCTGTGCCACCACACCCAAAAGCACAAGGGAGATATTGATGAGAGCATAGCGAGACTCCACCAAAAAGAGGCCATCGAGGGCAACAAAGAGTCCCGATAGCAGTGCCACTCGCGATCGCCGCGTCAGGAGATAGGCCAACACCGCCACTGCTATGGGAATCAGTGATCCCATCAGGGCATTCAACCAGCGATAGCCCCAAGGGTGAAAGCCGCCCCCCAGCCAGATGCTCAGGGCAATCAGGTATTTTCCCAAAGGCGGATGGGCATCAAAGAAAGGAACCCCGGCGAGATAGTTACGGCCAAAGCGGGCAAAGTAGACCTCATCAAATACCAGTGTGGGAAAGCGAGTCAGCCCCCAAAAGCGGGTGGCAAGGGCAAAGAGCCACAGCAGCAGTAGCCCCAAGGGCATCCTAGGCCGCTCCCTGCAACTCCGCTGTCCGCACCGCAATCCGTTGGCTGCGATCGCCCCGTTGAACGGTCAGGTTGAGAACTTGCCCCACAGCGGCACTATCAACAATCCCCTGCAACTGATCGGCACTGGTAATCGGTTCCCCATCCACGGCTGTAATCACATCCCCCCAGCGCAGACCAGCTTTTGCGGCCGGTGTATTGGGCAACACTTGCAGGACAAGAACGCCATTGACCTCTGGCAGAATCACTGGTGAGTTGGGATTAGCATTGTTTTCCTTGGCCATTGCTGGCGTGAAGGTGGTCATTTGAATGCCAATGTAGGCGTGTTGAATTTTTTCACCGCGAATCAGGCGCTCTTGCAGGGCTTTGGCCTTATTAATTGGAATCGCGAAGCCAATCCCCATGGCATCGGCACGAATGGCAGTGTTAATGCCAATCACTTCCCCCTCTTCATTGAGCAAAGGCCCCCCAGAATTGCCGGGGTTGATGGCCGCGTCCGTTTGAATAAAATCAAGGCGCTTATCGGGGATACCCACTTGGGCGCTGGAACGGTGGAGTGTACTGACAATGCCCAATGTGACGGTGTTATCAAGGCCAAGGGGATTCCCGACGGCGATCGCCCAATCCCCCACTTTCACGTCACTGGAATTGCCGAGGGGCGCAGTGGGTAGGGGTTCGGTGACCCCTTTGAGTTTGACAATCGCTAGATCAGATACCTCATCCACGCCGCGCACTTCTCCCTCAAAGACCCGGCCATCCTTGAGGCGCACCGTCACCGTATCTGCTTGACTCACCACATGGGCGTTGGTCATGACAATGCCACTGGGATCAATGATGAACCCCGACCCC
Organism: Thermosynechococcus sp. HY213; assembly: GCF_031460975.1. Taxonomy (NCBI): domain Bacteria; kingdom Bacillati; phylum Cyanobacteriota; class Cyanophyceae; order Acaryochloridales; family Thermosynechococcaceae; genus Thermosynechococcus; species Thermosynechococcus sp. HY213. Next base: position 42,175 of record NZ_JAVKVB010000018.1, read on the forward strand.
TGACCCCGCAGCCGATCCTCTTGGGGGGGCAAGGCTAAACCGGGGAAAAATTGGCGAAAGAAGGGATCACTCAAGAGGGGATCCGCTGGGCGCACAATCGTGCGTTCGGTATCAATGCGAACAACCGCATCGCCAACCCGCTCCACTGCGGCTGCCACAAAACTATGGTGAGCTGCTGCTGCCCACACCGGTGTACCGCTACTGAGGCACCAAACAAGAGCAAGGCCAAGGCAGCATTTGAGGGTCTGCTGAAGCAAATGGGCAAGGCGTTTCATCATTGGTGGCCTAAAGCGCAACAGAGTCATTTCTGATTGTATCGAAGCCCCCCCTCTGGCTGTGAATCCAAAGCACAAATCTGCATAGGAGGGGAATGTCCCTCAGAACAAGAATCAATGTCACAATCGTAAAGGTATTCAAGTTTAGGGGCACTATGCTGCGGATTGGCATTGTCGGGCTGGGACTCATTGGTGGTTCACTGGGCATTGATCTGCGGGCAAAGGGGCACTATGTGGTTGGGCTGAGTCGGCGTCCTGAAACCTGTGAGCGGGCGATCGCCAAGGGTGCCATTGACTGGGGCAGTACGGAGCCAGAAATTTTGCGTGCCCTTGATCTGGTGTTTCTCTGTCCCCCCATTGGCAGCATTCTCAGTGTCGCCTTGGATATTACCCCCTACCTCAGTCCAGAAACAGTGCTGACAGACGTGGGATCCGTCAAGGGAGAAATTGTCCCCGCCCTCGAAAAACTCTGGCCTCGCTATGTCGGTGGGCACCCGATGGCCGGTACCGCAGAATCCGGCATTGAAGCGGCGCAAGCCCATCTCTTTGACAATGCCCCCTATGTTCTCACCCCAACCCTCTACACTGACAGTGCGGCCATTGACTGTGTGGCTGGTGTGGTCAATGATCTCGGCGCCAAGCTACTCTATGCCACCCCCTCGGATCACGATCGCGCTGTTGCTTGGATTTCCCACCTTCCCGTCCTCGTGAGTGCAGCACTGATTCTTGCGAATGCCCAAGAAGCCAATGAGCCGATTCGGAAGCTTGCCCAGCAGTTGGCTAGCTCCGGCTTTCGCGATACCAGCCGTGTTGGCGGCGGCAATCCAGAGTTGGGACGGATGATGGCGGAATATAACCGCGCGGCGTTGCGCCACTGCCTGATCCACTACCGTGCCACCCTTGATGATCTGATTCGCCAAGTGGAGCAGGAGGACTGGGAGCGGCTGCAAACCACCCTAGAACAGGCGCAAGCCTACCGCGAGCAGGTCTATCCCTCAGGGACGCCGCCGGTAGTTTAAACGACGCACAATCCAGTAACTGGCAGACAAGGCCAAGATGGCGATCGCCAGCCCCAAGAGCTTTGCCACCGTTTCCGGTTGGCCAATATCCAGAATGATAATTTTGCGGGCAATGGCAATTAGAGACGTGACAATTACTAGCTCAACGATTTGCGACGAGACGTGGGTTTTCAGGTAGGCGGTGATATTTTCAAGAATCTCCAGAGCCACAAGCACATTGAGAAAGAGGCCAAAGATTTTCACCAGTTCAAGGCTAAACTGTCCCAAGGGGGGTGAGAATAGCTCCACGGTCAAAATCCGCCCCAAATCAATAATGGCGACGATGACCACCAGCAGCATCCCGATCGCCAGCACCCGGGTCGCGATCCCCTCAATCTGACTGAGCAACTGCAAAAACCGCTGATTGTCCTGAAGTAGAAGAATTACCTCTTGCCAAAAGAGAATCAAAGGCCGTAGCCAGCATCGCATCCCTAGACCTCAGCCAGAAGAACAAGGGGAGTGTAGGCTACTGGTTCCACCAAACGAGTGTTGAGGCCTAGCCGCTGAAACGACACTTGCAGTTCCTCAAGGGTGCCTTTGACCGAGAGCAGTCGCGGTAGCCATCCCTGAAGACGGAGGGTACCATTGCCAGCAGTGGTGATCATCACCTTGGGCTGAAGCCATTGTCCCAATTCCAATGCCGTTTTGCCCCCCTTGAGAATCGCACCCACCATGGGTAAACAGACATCCAACAGCGGCGTAATCACCACATCCACCTTGCCGTAGGTGCGCAGCCACGAATCATGACAGCCGTGGGGTTCATAGTAGAGACTTTGAGTGCCCCAGCGCACAATGTAACCATTTTCCTGTTGACGAGGGCCGATACTGGCGCCCTTGGTGGCTTGGATTGTGAGATCGCGGTACGTGTAGGTTTGGTGGGGGCTAAGGGCAATTACTGTTTCAAAGCCAAGACCTTGAGCAACTTTGGCGGCACTGGGGGAGGCAATGACCGGTAGGGCGCGATCGCAGGTGCGGAGGGTAGGTTCATGGCAGTGATCTGGTAGCCCTTGGGAAAGCAAAATGACATCCCCATCGCTTGGCATGGGGCAGGGGCGCGATCGCTCCGCCTGAAACAGCCAAGGCGTGTTGCCAAAAGTCAGTGCCCCCACAAACCACGGATCAACCAAAATCCGCGTATGACCTAACTTCCACAACCAAGTATTGCTCTCCAACCACGTTAACTGCATTGCCCCGCTCCTACAGTAATCGCGCCAAGATATTGTAAATTAGCAAAAAAATGTTGCCCATAACCATGCAACCCAACCCCACTAAACCACAAATGAGCAGCGCTGTCACACCCCCTAGGCCTGCTTGCAAGAGGGGGACAAAAAAAAGAACTGCCCCTGAAATGACTGCAATGATCAACTGCTCCCAGTGTTCAATCCAGCGTTTGTACTGCAAAAACACCAAAAAGGCAAATAGAGCACCAATCAACCCCGCACTCACACCAACAGGCAACTGCCAAGCGGTCATCAAACTAAAAATCATCAACCCCAAGGCCGTCATTTCAAAGCCCGTAAAGCCAGCACCAATGAGAATTTTCAATGCCGGTAAGGGAGGCGCAGGCTGGCGGGGCGGTTTTGCTTTCGGACGTGGTGTGCTGGTCGGTGGCATCACCGGTCCAGGTGAAGGAGGGGGTGCCGGTTGTGACACTACGGGTGGCGGGGAAGGGGGTGCTACTGTTACTGGTTGTGGCAGTGGAGGCGGTGGTGGGGCGGGGGTAGAGTAAGCATTTAAGTCCGCTAAGACCTCTGCCGCTGATTGGTAGCGATCGCTAGGCGCCGGTTGTAGCATGCGATCGAGAATGGCTTGCAGTTGTGGACTGACTTGGGCATAGGAATGCCAATGCCAGCGGTTGTTATAAGCGTCGAATAGCTCACTGGGATCTTTGCCGGTCAGCAATATGATACAAGTCACTGCTAAGGCATAGAGATCTGAACTGGGATAGACCCGTTCCCCCCGTGCTTGTTCCGGTGGCGCATAGTATTGGGTATAAATACCCGTAAAGTGTCCTTGTTGTCCCCCCGCTTGGGAAATCTGCTTCACCGCACCAAAATCCAGCAGATAGAGCCGCCCTTGGCCGGGAAACTTTGTCTTGCTGGGGTGCTGGCGCATAATATTTGAGAGCTTAATATCACGGTGGATCGAGCCGTGGTCATGGACGTACTGCAACACGGGTAGGAGTTCCCGCAGCACCTGCCGCACCTCTTCCTCACTAAAGCATCCCTTTTGAGCCAGTTCATCCTCGAGGGTTTCGCCGTCAATATATTCCTGTACCAAGTAGAAATACTGCTCTATCCCTTGTCCATCCACACTGGGGACTTCTTCAGCAAAAAATGCTAGTAAATCAGGAATCTGCGCATGCTGCCCCAGTTGGTCGAGAACTTCACCCTCTCGCTCAAAGAGTTCCTGAGCTTTTTGCCGACTCTGGGGATCGGACACGTTGGGACGAAATTGCTTAATCACACACTCACGCCGACCAGGGGTATCCAAATCCCGTGCTAGATAGGCCGCCCCAAACCCCCCCTGACCCAGAACCCGCTCTGCAACGTATCGTCCCCGTAGAATCAAGGGCATCCCACAGGCCGTACAAAATCGCTCCGCCACGCGACTGTAGCGTTTGTTGGGGTTGTCTAAGTCTGGAACATCGTTTTGGGGACAACGACAGTGGGGACGGGTGCAATAGACAAGCATGGCAAGGGTAGCAAGATCGTTTCCTTGATCATCATAGTGCCGTCATGGCAGGCAAGGCTAAGCCAAAGACCCAATACTTTTTGGGCGAACACTGAGTAAAGCTGATGGTCGGACTCGAACCGACGACCTACTGATTACAAGTCAGTTGCTCTACCAACTGAGCTACACCAGCACTATTCCTAGTGTACTACGCTTTGGCAGTCGTGAGAAATCTTAGACCATAGTCTCCTTCATAAAGAATTGCGCACTGTCAAGCCGGATAGACAGTCTAGAGTAGGGCTGCATGCTCCGTTAGAACACTTAGCCTTGGCATCTTGAGCTGTTTATGATTTATTGCAAAACACTGCAGACATCGGCAAAGTGTAGGAAAATAGGCTAAATCTCGATGAGTTTGCTGTGGCAGTTCCACATCCGTGATTATTCTGCACCTGTTAGATCCTTGGAAACGCACCCCGGTCAAAACATGGCGTTTCCCGATTAAAACAACTATTCGTATTGGTCGTGCCGCAGATAACGATGTGATTCTCAATGATATTCTCATTAGTCGCTATCACGCTGAACTGTGTTGCTATCGGGATCCAGAAAATCTCGGACGTTGGTATCTCAAAAGTTTGGGAGCGATCGGGACGTTTGTTGATGGTCGCCTTGTTGATGAGAGCAAACTTGCCAGTGGCAGTCTCATTCAGCTAGGCCCCACAGGCCCAATTCTTGAATTCCATGAGCAAACCTTTCGCCGCAGTGCGCCCACCCTCAGTGAGTGTACCCATGCCGGTAATATGCCGGGGAATCTGTTTTGCATTCACTGTGGTCAACCCCTCAATGTGCAGCGCACCGTACGCAACTATCACATCCTGCGCCTTTTAGGGCATGGCGGCATTGGCACAACCTACTTGGCCTGTGAAGCGCAACCCTCCGGGGGATGGACTGGCAAGGTACCGGAGGTGTGGGTTCTCAAAGAACTGCGGTCTGATATGGAGGACAATGAAAAGGCACAGGAACTCTTTGAACGGGAAGCTCGCATCTTACAGCTCCTTGACCATGCAGGGATTCCCCGCTTTTATGACTTTTTTGTGGAAGATGGTAAAAGCTATTTGGTGATGGAACTCATTCATGGCATTGACCTAGAGCGCTGGGTACTGCGCAATGGCACGGTGCCGATTCCTCAGGCGGTGCAGTGGATGATTCAAACCTGCGGTGTCTTGGACTATCTGCACAATCAGGATCCACCCGTGATTCATCGGGATCTCAAACCCAGTAACCTACTGGTGCGATCGCGCGATAACCAAATTGTTTTGATTGACTTTGGGGCGGTCAAAGAACTGGGGCATTCCCCCGGTGGCACCCGCATTGCCGTGGAGGGCTACAGTGCTCCGGAACAGATGATGGGTCAACCCACCATTCAGTCGGATCTATTTGCAGTAGGCGCAACCCTAGCCTTTTTGCTGTTGGGGGATAGTCCGATTCGTTTCTATCACCACTGTGATGGCTTTCATCGCCTTGATGTTTCGGATCGCCCCGAGATTCCCGACCCCTTGAAACAGGTGTTGCACCGCGCTACGGCTCCTCTGTTGCCCGATCGCTATCCTTCCGCGATTGCTTTGGCCAAAGCGCTGAGGGAGGCTCTGGCGGCAGTGTCCCAGGCGTCCTCCCACGTTTGAGTCCCAAGTTTTAAGGTCATTTTGCGTTTCTATGATTTATCTGCCTGTTACTGCTCTACTTTTTGTGCTGCTGTTACTGTCGCTGCCTTTCCTTTGGCTAGCGATCGCCCTCGATGCTGTACAAGTGGCCGTTGCCAAGTTGGGCTTTTCACCTACTGCTGCTTCGGTCTTACTGCTGCTTGTGATTCTCGGCAGCACGATTAATATCCCCCTCTATGAGCGGGTTTCTACGGTGGCCATTGTTCCCGACTTTGAAGAACTCTGGCTCAGTCGGTTTTGGGGCATTCCCCTGCGCAAAATTGAGCAAAAGACGATTGTGGCACTGAATGTGGGGGGCGGCTTGATCCCGACGGTGCTAGCCCTCTATCAATTTACCCGCGTCAGTCCCTTGGCGATTCTCTTGGTGACGGCAATTGTGGCCGCTGTCAGTTACTACTCTGCTCAGGTGGTACCGGGGATTGGTATTCAAATGAATGCCTTGGTCGCGCCCCTGACAGCAGCAATGACAGCTATTTTGATTTCTGGAGGCGTAGCGGCGGCACCCATTGCCTTTGCCGGAGGTGTGCTGGGAACCCTGATTGGTGCAGATTTACTCCACCTACGGGAAATTGAGCGGATGTCGGCGGGAGTGCTGAGTATTGGTGGTGCGGGTGTTTTTGATGGTATTGCCTTATGTGGGCTATTTGCCCTGCTATTAACTTAGGCATACCCGCAGTAGGAATGACCGTGATAAAGTGCTGGATGGAATGCTAAAACCTGTGAGAAAGGATCTATGGGTCTGCTGGCTGGCTATCAATTTGTCAAGGATTTAGAATCCGCTGGGGCATTGGCACTCTTTGTTCCCCCGGAGGGTGGTTTTGAGGGTCGTTATCAACGGCGACTGCGTTCCAAGGGCTATACCACCTTGCACATGAGCGCACCGGGTTTGGGGGATTTAGCAGCCTACCTGACCCAAGCGCACGGGATTCGTCCGGCTCACACGGGCAAGGAAGACATTCGCGTTTATTTCCAGCCCCCCCTAGTGACCTACCACTTGGAAAACCTGCCCCCCAATGCCAAGGGACTGGTGCTTTGGCTGATTGATGGCAAGCGGCTCTCAAGGCAGGAATTTGCCTACTTGGCACAGTTAACCCAGACCCTACCGAAGTTCAAAGTGGTGGTGGAAGTGGGGGGCGATCGCACTGTGCGCTGGGAACCCCTTGCTGATTGGGTCGCTGCCGCTTAAGACCAGACACGTCTTGCGTCAATCAATAAACTGCCTACTCACCCCTTGACGGTTCCCCTGAAACCCTGAAGGATATAGGTCAAGAGAGCGCGATCGCGCTGTATCAAAAATAACCATTGGGGAAGGGACAATGACCTCGAATTCCGATATTTCAGGGAAAAAAACTGCAGCCGGCATTTGCGGTATTCTCTTGGGTGCCTTGGGCATTCACAAGTTTGTTCTCGGCTACAACACGGAGGGCTTGATCATGCTACTGGTGAGTCTTTTGACCTGTGGCCTGCTTGCCCCTGTCATAGCCATTATTGGCCTCATTGAGGGCATTATTTACCTGACCAAAAGTGATCAAGAATTTCACAGAACATACATTGCTAACAAAAAAGGCTGGTTTTAGATCCTAGGGCTGGTTCCATCGCAGGCGCATCAGGGGGTCAGCCTATGGCCATCGTTGGCCTGTTAGAATAACATGCGTGGCATTTACCCATCAGCGTCTTCTGGCATATCCATTGCAGCCCAGCAGTGACCTACGAACCCCTGCATCACAAATATCGTCCCCAACGCTTTGCAGATCTAGTGGGTCAAGGGGCGATCGCCACCACGCTTACCCAAGCCCTACTCAAGGAGCGCATTGCCCCTGCCTATCTTTTTTGTGGTCCTCGCGGCACGGGTAAAACCTCTAGTGCCCGTATTTTGGCTAAGTCCCTCAACTGCCTGAGGAGTGCCAAGCCTACCCCCGATCCCTGTGGCCAGTGTGAAGTCTGCCGTCAGGTGGCCAACGGCAACAGCTTAGATGTGATTGAAATTGATGCTGCCAGCCACACGGGGGTGGACAATATCCGCGAACTGATTGAGAAGGCACAATTTGCCCCAGTACAGTGTCGCTACAAAGTTTATGTGATTGACGAATGCCACATGCTCAGTGTGTCGGCCTTCAATGCCCTCCTCAAAACCCTAGAGGAGCCGCCGCCCCATGTGGTCTTTGTCCTTGCCACCACAGATCCGCAGCGAGTCTTGCCAACAATTATTTCCCGCTGTCAGCGGTTTGATTTTCGGCGGATTCCCCTAGGGGAGATGGTTGCCCACCTTCAGCACATTGCCGATAAGGAGCAAATTGACATTGAGCCGCAGGCCTTGACCCTGGTGGCGCAATTGTCCCAAGGGGGACTGCGGGATGCTGAAAGCTTGCTGGATCAGTTGAGCTTATATCCTGAACGGATCACCGTAGAACATGTATGGCAACTGGCTGGGGCAGTACCAGAACAGGATCTGCGGCAATTGCTGGGGGCGATCGCCCGTCGGGATGCGGTGGCGGTTCTTGAGCACACCCGCCAATTACTAGAACGGGGTCGCGATCCGCTGACAATTCTGCAAAATCTGGCCAGTCTCTACCGTGATTTGCTCTTGGCGAAAACCGTCCCTGAACGGCAGGACTTGGTAGCCCTGACAGCAGAAACTTGGCAGGCTTTGATTGCCGTTGCTGAGGGATGGTCCGTTGAGGAGATTCTGCATGCCCAACAACATCTGCGCACCTGTGAAAGCCAAATCAAACAGAGCAGTCAACCCCGTCTCTGGCTGGAAATTAGCATTCTGGGGTTGATGACGGAAACGGCACCCCAATCCAGTGTGCCCAATGTAGCGCCTACTGCCATTCCGAAGCTCACAATTGTCTCGCCCCCTCAGCCTGACCCCCCAGGGATTGCGGCACCCCCCAAGGAGTCAGAGTCACCAGTCAAACATATTCAAATTAAAGACACGAAAGACACGGTTGCTCCAGCTCCTGAACCCAAGCCAACCCCTGAACCGCGGGCAGATCATACCGAACCTGTGTGGGAACAGGCACTACAGGTCTTGCAGCAGATGCAAATGAGCACCTATGCTTTGCTCTCGCAGCATGGTCATCTACGACAAATGAGCGATCGCGAGGTGCACATCGGCATTGTTAATCAAACTTTGTTAAATCTGACAAAGAATAACCAAGCCAAAATTGAAGCCGCCTTTGCCCAAGTTCTAGGCCGCCGCATCAAAGTCGCCTTTGAGATTGCCCCCCTACCCCACAAAACCACGCCTGCGCCAAAAGCCAAGGAGCCGCCGCACTCCGCTGTCGTCGTTCCCTTTCAGCCACGGGAAGAGCCACCGCCACCCCCCATAGAACCAACCTCTACTCCACCCCCGCCCCCTCTCACCACTGCCCCGGATCCTGTGCGTGAATCTGCCGAAAAACTGGCACGATTCTTTAACGGGGTGGTTATTCGCTTACCCGATGAGGGAGAAAGTCCAGACACCCCAATTGCTGAAGCCTCTGAGGAGGATGAGCTTGAGTTTTAAGGGCTGTCGGGGTCTAGGCTTGATCGAGGGATTGCGCAACAGCAAGATGCAACTGAATTTTTGGCTCCGAGTCAAGGGGGATCTGAAGCTGCGCCTGTAACGCCGCCACTGCCGTCAAAAAGGCTGTCAAATCTAGGCCGCAAAAGTTCGGATCACACTGCTCTAGACGACGCCGCCCTTCTGCCAAAAGCAAGATCGCCCCCCGCTGGTTGCCCCGACTCAGGTGATAGCAGGCCACGGCAATTTGTAGCAGACCTTGGTAAAACGTGCGCTCAGGTTCACTGGCCTCTAACCAGAGGGCTTCGAGGGCGTCATGGCAGGCATAGAATTCGCCGCTGTTGAATTGAGTGATGGCTAGGGCAAGCTCAGGACGCATCATTGATTGGGAAAGCGCAATGGGCGATAATAGTAAAGAATCATGACATTTTTTAACGAATATCGGCAGAGCTTGTGCAAAATCCTCGAACTGTCTCTGATACCAAACGCGCCTTTTATGCAGCTCACACGCGACCGATTCACTCAATCTACCGTCGCTTTATTGAAGAACTGCTGGTCGAAATCCACCTGCTGCGCGTCAATGTAGATTTTCGCTACTCTCCCCTATTTGCCCTTGGGGTCGTGACCGCCTTTGACCAGTTTATGGAGGGGTATCAGCCTGAGGGCGATCGCGCCAGTATTTTTCATGCCCTCTGCGGGGCTGAGGAAATGAACCCGCAACAGCTGCAGGCGGATGCCGCCAGTTGGCAACAGTACCAAGGCCGCCCCTTGAGTCAAATCCTCGATGAACTCAACAGGGGTCAACCCAGTGCCCCCCTCAACAGCCTCAACCACGAGGGCAAATATAGCCGCCTCCATGCGGTAGGACTGTATGCCTTCCTTGAGGAGCTGGCGGGGGATCTGACAACGAATCTCAACGAGACACTGGATCAACTGGCTCCCGTCATTAAGCTGCCGATCGAGAAAGTCAAGCGGGATCTTGAACTCTACCGCAGCAACCTCGACAAAATCAATCAGGCTCGCAGTCTGATGAAAGAACTTGTGGAGCAAGAACGCAAGCGTCGTGCTCAGGAGACCTCTCCCCCACCCGCTGTAGATGCTAGTTCCGATGCACCGGCCTGATCCGCCCCAGCTCATTACCCTCGATGCGGTTGGCACCCTCTTTGGCCTACGGGAATCCGTGGGTACCGTTTATGGTCGCTTTGCTGCTGAAGTCGGGGTTCAGGTTGATTCAGCCGCATTAGATGTGGCCTTCTTTAAGGCCTTTAGGGCTACCCCGCCCTGCGCTTTCCCTGATCTTGAGGCTTCACAACGGGCAGAGGCAGAATTGCGGTGGTGGCAAGGGGTTGCGGCAGACACATTTCGCCGCGCGGGCGTCTTGGATCAATTTGCTGATTTTGAGACGTTTTTTGTCCCAGTCTTTGCCTACTATGCCACGGCTGAACCTTGGTCTCTGTATGAGGATGTCTTGCCTGCTTTGAAGAATTGGCAAACGCAGGATATTCCCCTGAGGGTGGTGTCCAATTTTGATAGCCGTTTGTATGGTGTCCTCGAGGCCTTGGGGTTAGCGCCGTTTTTCAAGGAGGTGTGGATTTCCAGTGAGGTGGGGGCGGCGAAACCGAATCGGCTGATCTTTGAGCGGGCGGTAACCCCCTATGCGACCTCTCAGGTTTGGCACATTGGTGACAGTTGGGAGGATGATGTCCTCGGTGCCCAAGGTGCTGGTCTGCAAGCGATTTGGCTGCGGCGCGATCGCCCGCTCTTGCCAGATCCAAGTATCAAGGAGACCCGAGCAGTGCCACAAATTGCTGACCTCTCAGAGGCGCAAGTTATACTGAGTGGGAAAGCGTCATAACGGAATCAGCGGTGAAAAGCCAAATTTGCATTCTGGGGGGTGGGTTCGGCGGGCTTTATACCGCCCTCCGCCTTGCTCAATTCCCTTGGTCTGCGCCTCCAGAGATTACCCTGGTGGATCAAAGCGATCGCTTTGTCTTTACTCCCCTCCTTTACGAATTGATTACAGGGGAGTTACAGGCGTGGGAAATTGCCCCGCCTTTTGTTGAGTTGCTCAAGGGTACACCAGTCGTTTTTCATCAGGGAACTGTGAGCGCTGTGGATCTCAAGGAAAAAACAGTGCAGCTGACCGAGGGTTCGCCGCTCATCTACGACAAGCTTGTCCTTGCCTTGGGGGGGGAAACCCCTAAAAACAGTATTCCCGGTGTTGCAGAGCACGCCTTGACCTTCCGAACCCTCAGTGATGCCTACCGTCTCGAAGAAGCGCTGCAGCGCTGCGAGCACTCCGATCGCGATCGCATCCGCGTGGTGGTGGTCGGTGCTGGTCCTAGTGGCGTGGAATTGGCCTGTAAACTAGCGGAGCGCTTGGGCAGCCGCGGGCGCATTCGTTTGGTGGATCGCAACACCGAGATTCTCAAGTCTTCTCCAGAATTTAATCGCAAGGCAGCTCTGCGTGCCCTTGAAGAGCGGGGGGTTTGGATTGATTTAGAAACAACCCCGGTTGCTGTCACTGCGGATCAGATTTCCCTGCAATACAAAGACCGCGTGGATGATCTGCCCGTTGATATTGTCCTATGGACGGTGGGTACAGCCGTTTCACCCGTGATTGCTGCCCTTGATTTGCCCAAAACCTCCACGGGGCGCCTGCAGGTGATGCCCACATTGCAAGTCGTTGATCATCCAGAGATTTTTGGCCTTGGGGATGCCGCGGATGCGGTAGATGAACAGGGACAACCGATTCCCCATACGGCACAGGCGGCTTTTCAACAGGCGGATTATGCGGCTTGGAATCTTTGGGCCAGTCTGAGCGATCGCCCGCTACTGCCCTGTCGTTATTCCCATCTCGGTGAGATGCTCACCCTCGGAACTGATCGCGCCGCCTTGGCAGGGCTAGGACTGACCCTCGATGGCCCTCTGGCCTACTTGGCACGGCGACTGGCCTACCTCTACCGCATGCCCACCTTTGAACATCAACTGAAGGTGGGGCTAAACTGGATGGCGAAACCAATTTTGGATCTGTTGACCGGCACCGTGAACTAGAACGTGTGCGCATCCTTGGCCTAGACCCCGGCCTTGCTACCCTTGGCTATGGCTGTATTGAGGTGCAGAACAACACCTGCCAAGTGTGTGATTTTGGTGTGATTACCACTCCTGCGGATATGCCCGCGGGCGATCGCCTCCAGAGTCTCTACAGCGATCTGCACACGTTAATTCCTGCCCTCCAACCAGATTTAGTGGCTTTGGAGCGCCTCTTTTTCTACAAAATGAGCCATACGATTGTGGTTGCTCAAGCGCGGGGCGTGATTCTTTTAGTCCTGAGTCAACTGCACTGTCCCCTAATGGAATTCACCCCTCCCCAAGTGAAGCAAGCCCTCACCGGCTATGGCAATGCCGCGAAAATAGACGTTCAACAGGCGGTGCAACGGGAACTCAATCTCAGCACGCTGCCCAAGCCCGATGACGCTGCCGATGCCCTAGCGATCGCCCTCACGGCCAGTCGTCACTGCCCCTGCCTCGACACTTGACCAAGCCATTGCCACCGCTTCACTGAGCCATTGGCGGGTTTTGCGATCTAGCAGATCATCCTCGGCGAGTACCCATTCCTGCACCTGTGCCAAACTGTGGCCTTCGGCACGGCAAATCGTAATCACGCCGGCGATCGCTGCCGCCACCACCTCTTCACTGACAGGCTGCTGGCTGAGGGCTGCTATTTCTTCGAGACTCCTTGGAATGGGATAATGCATAGGGCAACAGGGTAATTCTGAGAAACCGTAAACTCTCTTAAACTGTTTAGTACAGTGAAGTTTACGCCAAATCGTGCCGTTGTCAAGCTCCTTAGCGGACTTTTGAAACAAAATGCAAGAACTGTTATACCTTGAGGTGCCCACTCCCGATACCGCAGCGGTGATTCACTGGCTGCACCACACCTTTGAGCCGCGCATTGGCACCATTGCGCCAAAACCGACCGGGGGTTGCTGGCAGGTTCCTGAGGCGCCCACGGAACTGGCCATTTTCCTGTGGAGCTTGCAGCGAACCACATACCTCAAGGTGATGCGCTGGGGAGAGCGGCCTTTCCCTCAGGAGCGTGCCTGTCTCCAACACCTTCAACAGCATTTGCGTTTGGCCTTTCCACTGCAACCTGAGGCGCTTCCCCCTTGGCCGGCTGGCAAGACAATTTTTGAAGCTTTGGCCGATCGCTATCCGCTGACCGTGAAATACTTCCAACACATGCCCCAAGGTGAGGCGGATTTAGAGCGGGTTTATTGGTGGGAGCAACGCTGGCGCCAAGGGGTACAACAGCCCACGCCCCCGGTTCCTGTTTTGCACACTGCAACGACACCCTGTGATCCCCCTCGCTATGACCTAGTTTATGTGGGGGGTGCCTTGGGGGTGATCCACGCAGCGGTGATGGCGCGGTTGGGCTATCGGGTTCTGGTGATCGAGCGGTTGCCCTTTGGCCGCATGAATCGGGAGTGGAATATCTCCCGCATGGAATTTCAGAGTCTGATTGATTTGGGCTTGTTTACGACTGCGGAGTTTGAGAGCCTGATTGCCCGCGAGTACCGCGATGGCTTTAACAAGTTCTTTGATGCCACTAGTCCTCCCCATTGTCGGGCACCCGTACTGCACACCCCGACGGTTCTCAATATTGCCCTTGACTCGGCCAAATTCCTGCATCTGTGCGGTGAGAAACTGCGCCAAGCGGGGGGTGAGATTTGGGATTGGACGGAATTTGAGACAGCCACGATTCATCCCAATGGTGTGGTTCTGCAAACCCAGCACCGCCAAACCCAAGAACAGCGACAGGCGATCGCCCGTGTCCTCATTGATGCGATGGGCACCGCCTCCCCCATTGCCCGTCAACTGAACGGCGGTCGTGCCTATGATAGCGTCTGTCCGACGGTGGGGGCGATCGTCAAGGGCATTGTCCCAGAGGTTTGGGATGGCAACTATGGCGATGTTCTCTTTAGCCACGGCGATATTTCGCGGGGACGGCAACTCATTTGGGAACTGTTTCCGGGAGCGGGGGAAGAGCGCACCATTTATCTCTTTCACTACCACTACATCCAGCCAGAGTTTCCCGGCTCTTTGCTGGAACTGTACGAGGACTTTTTTACCATCCTGCCGGAGTACCGCCGCTGCGATCTCGATCAACTCACTTGGGTCAAACCCACCTTTGGTTACATCCCCGGCTACTTTAGCCACCACCGGGGCGATCGCGCGGTGGCCTTTGATCGCGTCTTGGCCATTGGCGATGCCGCCTCACTCCAGTCTCCCTTGGTGTTTACTGGTTTTGGCTCCCTGGTGCGCAACCTGCCCCGCTTGACGGATCTACTGGACACCGCCCTGCGTCATGACCTTGTGCAAAAGCAATTCCTCAACCAAATTCGCGCTTATCAGAGCAATACAGCGGTGACATGGCTCTTTTCACGGGGAATGATGGTGCCCAGCGATCGCCCCCTGCCCCCAGAGCGCGTCAATGCCACGTTGAACACCTTTTTTGGCATCCTCGCCCAGGAATCCCCCGAATTGGCCGATCGCTTTATCAAAGACCGTGCGGGTTGGCTCCCCTTTAACCGTATGGCACTGCGAGCTGCTTGGCAAAACCCCGGCCTCCTTTGGTGGATCTACGAAATGGTGGGGGTTGGGGATCTGCTGCGCTGGCTGCAAAGCTACCTCAGTTTTAGCTTAGATGCCCTGTACCATGCCCTCTTTGGCTTTTGGCTGCCCCCCTTGGTGCGTCGTTGTCAACCGTGGCTAGAATCTTTGGCACCACAACTTTGGTTTTGGCTCTTGGTGCAAAGCTATGCCCTGAGTTACTCTGTGGGGCAACCCCGCCTTGAGCGTCCTTTGGCACCGCTGCCAACCCCTAGAGTTGATCAAGCGGTTTCCCCTCGCTAACCTTGGGAACAAAGGTGTTGCGGAGAGAATGACGGTGAATGCAGCAGAGCAGGCAGTGACCGTGCAGATGGCCAGCAAATTGGGGGCGATCGTCCACCTCTTTAAGCAGTGCAATGCGGATCTGCGGGCAGACCTGCACCCTTGGGCCGATGACCCCCATACCCGCAACCTAGTGGATCCCGATTCAATTGACATTGGTTTTCACCTACCGGGCTGGAGTCGCCGCTGGCAAGCCCGCAGTTTGCTTCTGCAAATTCGCCTCTATTGCGATCCAGACTCTCCCCAGCGCCGTGCCATTGGTCTAGACATCGTGGGGTTTAGCTATATGAGTGAGCAGTGGCGGTTCAGTAGTATTGGTGCTGGCGTATTCAGTGGTAACAATCTGCCCAGCGAAGACCTCCAACAGCAACTGCGCTCGATTAGTCAAAAAATCCTTGCGGTCTTAAATACTTAACTTGTAGGGCAGCAACTCTTCGGCAATGCTACATCCAACCGTCTCCTTTCTGGTGGGAACCTTGGCTGCATTGTTTCCAATTGCAGACCCCATTGGTGCAGTGCCTGTCTTTTGTGCCCTAACAGCTAGACATCCCCTCAAATACCGTCGGCAGAAAGCCAAAGAAACGGCCGTGAACGTTTTCGCGGTTTTAGTCACCTTCTTTCTCGTGGGTAAGTTTATCCTTGGCTTTTTTGGGATTTCCTTAGCAGTGGTGCGCATTGCTGGGGGCTTAATTGTCGCTCACACCGCTTGGCAAATGGTCACTTCGCATCAGCGCTTAACGCTTCAGGAGCACGCCGAAGCCATTGATAAAGACGATATTGCATTGACACCCATGGCGGTTCCGTTGATTAGTGGCCCAGGGGCGATCGGGGTGACGATGACGTTATCAACACGCTGCCAAATTTGGGAAGAGTACCTCGGTTGTCTATTGGGAATTGGATTGTTTAGTGGCGTAGTTTATCTTTGTCTTTTGTTAGGTGAATCTGTGATGCAAAAGTGGGGCAAAACGGGTGTCGGTGCATTAACCCGTATTCTCGGATTCCTGATTCTGGCGATCGCTGTGCAGTTTATCGCCGATGGCAGTCTGGAATTGATGAGGACAAAGCTATGTGAAAGTCGCTAAACTAAGCCCTTGATGGCATGAACCTAATTGATTTTCAACATGACCCTATTGCGCCTTTTTGTCTATGGCACCCTTAAACCCGGCTATCAACCCCATGAAATCCTCTGTCGGCCTTGGCTGAGTGCCCATCAATCAGCGCTGGTGAGAGGTCGCCTTTATCACCTACCGATGGGGTATCCCGGTCTGACGGCTGAGGAAGGTTGGGTGCAGGGGGAGTTACTGATCTTTCATGATCCACCTCCCAGCGTATTGGCGCGGCTGGATGCCTTTGAAGGCTACCATCCGAACTTGGCTCCCGAAGTAAATGCCTACCATCGCCAACAGGTGCCAGTGTATGACTTGAATCATCAACCTTTGGGCACAGCATGGGCTTATATGATGAGCACTGAGCGGGTGCGGGATGTCAACGGCGAATGGCTGCTAGAGGGGGTGTGGAATCGGCCAACAGACCTACGTGCCTAGACTTGGGTTTTAGCAGTGGTTTTTGCGGGCTTGGCGGAAGCCACATGGAGTTCCTTGAGTTGCTGTGGCTCAACACTGCTGGGGGCACCGGTAAGAAGGCAACGCGCCTGTTGGGTTTTCGGGAAAGCAATGGTGTCGCGAATGGAGTCTTCGCCGGCAAGGAGCATGACTAAGCGATCTAGGCCATAGGCAATACCCCCGTGGGGAGGGGTACCAAATTCAAAGGCCTCGAGAAGGAAGCCAAATTTTTCTTGGGCAGCCGTCTCATCAAGGCCGATGGTTTCAAAAACTTGCCGCTGCAATTCCGGTTGATAAATACGCAGACTGCCGCCGCCCACTTCGTAGCCATTGAAGATCAGATCGTAGGCTTGGGCACGGGCAGTTTTGAGATCCTCAAGGTCGGCGGGATGGGGTGCCGTAAAGGGATGGTGCAAGGCCTCAAGGCGCTTTTCTTCGGCATTCCACTCAAACATGGGGAAATCCACCACCCACAGCAGATGGGTTGCCGTCGGATCAATGAGGTCAAATTCACGGGCAATGGTCTGGCGCAGGCGATCAAGGGTTTTATTCACCGTTGCCGTATCCCCTGCCCCAAACAGGAGGAGATGCCCCGGCTCGGCACCCGTGCGCTCTAAGAGCGTGGCTTTCTGCTCTGGGGAGAGGTTATCCTTGATGGCACCAATGGTGTCAATCTCGCCGTTGTCGCGAACGCGGATATAAGCCAGCCCCTTGGCGCCGGCAGTGGTGGCCTCTTGGAAGAGATCGCCGCCGGGTTTAATGCGCACGTTGGAGATGCGGTCGTTGCCGTTGGGAATCGGCAAAATTTTCACCACGCCCCCTTGGGCGATCGCGCCACTAAAAACTTTGAAACCAGAGTCTTTCAGAATATCGGAGACATCCACCAGTTCAAGGCCATAGCGGGTATCGGGCTTATCGGTGCCATAGCGATCCATGGCCTCTTGGTAACTCAGGCGGGGAAAGGGGCGCGGCAGATCAATGCCCTTCACGGTTTTGAAAATGTGGCAGATGAGTGCTTCGTTGAGATCAATAATTTCATCCTGATCCATGAAGCTCATTTCCATGTCCAGTTGCGTAAATTCTGGCTGGCGATCGGCCCTTAAGTCCTCATCGCGAAAGCAGCGGGCAATTTGGTAATAGCGATCGCACCCCGCCACCATCAACAACTGCTTGAACAATTGCGGCGATTGAGGGAGGGCAAACCATTCTCCCGGATTCACGCGACTGGGCACTAGATAATCGCGAGCCCCCTCCGGCGTCGAGCGGGTGAGAATAGGAGTTTCCACCTCAATAAAGCCCGCCTCATCCTCGAGGAAGCGCCGCATGGCTTGGACAACGCGATGGCGTAACTGCAAATTCCGTGCCATCCGTTCCCGCCGTAGATCAAGATAGCGGTAGCGCAGCCGCACCTCTTCCCGCACTGGCTCATTCTCGGTGCTGGAGATGGCAAAGGGCAGTTGCTGGCGCACCGTATTGAGGACATCAATGTGATCGGCGTAGATCTCGATGTCGCCCGTGGCCAATTTTGGGTTCACCGAATCCGCAGGGCGCTTGCTGACACGGCCAACAATTTTCACCACATACTCACTGCGCAGGCGATCGGCTTGAGCATAGGAGTCGGGAGTGCGCTGGGGATCACTGACAATTTGGACAATGCCGGAGCGATCGCGCAAATCAATAAAGATCACGCCGCCATGATCACGCCGCCGATCCACCCAACCGTAGAGGGTGACGGTTGTTCCGACATCCGTTAGCCGAACATCGCCACAGTAGTGTGTGCGCATAGACCCCAATGATTTGTGAGTATGTTGGTAAAGCCTTACTATTTTAGCGGTTCACCGCCCTACCGTTAGCGGAGCATCCCCAAAGAATCACAGGTTTGCAGGAGGGCTGCACTTTAGAAATCGCAACAGAAGTTTGCAGGACTTCATGTGGATTCCCTAACTTTAGTTGCAGCTTCAGCAGATTGCGCCCCAATTTCCGAGGGGCAACGTATGGTAGTAGATAGGTAAAATCTAAAGAAAACCTTAAAAGGAGGGCAAGTATGACCCCCTCTCTCCTCCGGCAGTTCTGGCACTTTGTTGAGCAAGTACAGGTGGGACGATTGTTGAGTATGGATGATCACGCCCTACAGGGGTGGCTGGTGACGCAGTTTAGTGACGTTTATCCTTTAGAGCATAACCAGCGCTATCATCTGGAACGCTACATTTCCTCGCGTCTCTCGTTAATCCGCGATGTGGCAAGGGAGCAGGTGCTGCAAGCTAGGGTCGACTGCCCCTAGGGAACCGTGAACTGAGTTCAGCCTTCAAAAGGTGAGAGGATAGTCCTAGTTCGTGTTGCCGTGCAGAATATCAGTACGTGCGAATGATCAACGGGTATCAGCGATTATGGCGGTGGGGAGCGATCGCCCTTATCACTTTCTTTTTAGTCCTTCTCTCTCCTTGGTCAACTATAGCTCAGGTTCCTCTGCCGGGGATTCGTCAAGCCACTGTTGCTCCCACTCCCCCCGGCGTCACCCGCATTGGCGAACTGGAAATTGCCGATGTCCGCTTTGATGGCAATACACTCTTTACAATTGCTGCGCCAACAGTTCGCGATCGCGATAACCCCGGTAACGCAATTCCCGTTGAAGTCCGAGCGGATTTAATTCAATCGAACCTACGGCGGGTACTCCAGAGTGCCCTTGAGCATGGGCGGCGATCGCCCGCAAGGGTAGATATTGGCGTTGCTCGCCTCAATAATGTTTTAGTCATCAGTGCCCGCATTGGCCAAGCGGAACGCACCACTCGCCTCCTGACGGTGACAGAGGCCGACAGCGACTACCATCAACTGCCCCCTGAAACCCTTGCCCAGCAGTGGCGAGACATTTTGCAACAGCAGATGAACCGAGCGATTCAGGAACGCACCGACACAGCCCTGATGTCGCAAATTCAGGAGGCTGTCTTGATCTTTATCAAGGTGGGTGCAGGTAGTTTCGTCATTTTAATTGTGCAACGCTTCTTGATCCGCCAACGCAAGCATCTACAAGGGCAACTCGACACAGTGACCACTCAAACGACGGAACCGGAGTGGGTTTTGCCGCTTCTGCCCCATCTGCGGCACCACTTTTTTCTCAAGCAGCGCATCAAGCTCATTAGTCTCGTTCGGTATCTACTGTTGTGGGGACAAGTGGCTTTGTGGCTACTCGGCCTAGCGGCAATTCTACGCCTCTTCCCCATGACCCGCTGGCTGAGTTCCCAAGTCTATGGCTTGCCGATTCTGTGGATGGTGGTCTGGTTTGGCACGGGGCTGCTGAATCAATTTGCTGACTTGGCCTTTGATCGCATTCGTGTTTTCTGGGAGCAAAATAATCTGCTCAAGTTTGCTGATACCCAGCGTAAAACCCTGCGGATTAGTACCACTGTGGAAGTGATGCGCGGCTTTAAGACCGTTGTCATTTATTTGATTCGACTAGTGGTTATCTTGGGTTCCTTAGGGGTACCTGTTTCCTCCATTCTCGCTGTGGGGGGCTTTTTAGCCTTGGCCATTTCCCTAGGGTCACAGAACTTGGTGAAGGACATTATCAATGGTCTGCTCATTGTCTGGGAGGATCAGTACGGCATTGGCGATGTGGTGGAAATTGAACCCTACTCCGGCTTAGTGGAAAATCTCAATTTGCGCATTACTCAGTTGCGCAATGCCGAGGGTCAGCTGATTACAATTCCCAATAGTACGATT
Organism: Thermosynechococcus sp. HY213; assembly: GCF_031460975.1. NCBI lineage: Bacteria > Bacillati > Cyanobacteriota > Cyanophyceae > Acaryochloridales > Thermosynechococcaceae > Thermosynechococcus > Thermosynechococcus sp. HY213. The sequence goes on from NZ_JAVKVB010000018.1 coordinate 62,638, forward strand.
ACCAAGGTAGCCAACCTGACCCGCACTTGGTCACGGGTTAATCTCGAACTGTGGGTGGATATTGAAACCAATCCCGATCGCCTGTTGTCGTTGCTGAATGACTTGAGTATCCGCTTTTACGAAGAACCGGAGTGGCAACTGAAGATGCTGGAGCGGCCAGAAGTTCTAGGAATTGATCAGATTACCGCCAGTGGCTTACTCGTGCGCATTTGGATTAGGACCCAACCGGGACAACAATGGGTCGTGGGGCGGGAGTTTCGGCGGCGGGTGCTCAACCTGATGGCCACAGAGGGGATTGCCGTGGGTCGGCTGCATCAACAGCTTCACCTTGCCGATCGCAACGGCAAAGGCGAAAGTACTCATCCTTTGGAATCTTGATGGCAGGTCAGCGCATTTTGGTCATCGGCGGTGGTGCCGCTGGATTTTTTGGAGCGATCGCCTGTGCGACGGCTAATTCTCGCAATCTCGTCACGATTTTAGAAGCTGGGGCAACGCTGCTGAGCAAAGTCCGCATCTCTGGTGGTGGTCGCTGCAATGTCACCCACCACTGTTTTGATCCAGCGCTATTGGTGCAGCACTATCCCCGTGGTGGCAAGGCCTTGCGGGGTGCCTTTAGTCGCTTCCAACCCCAAGACACGATCGCTTGGTTTGAGGCGCGGGGGGTGAAGTTGAAAACCGAAGCCGATGGGCGAGTCTTTCCCGTCAGTGATGACTCAGGAACCATTATTGACTGTCTGGTGCAAGAAGCAACGGCTCTGGGCATTCGCCTCCGTACCCGCGCAGCAGTGAAGGAGATGGTGAAAGTCGGCAATGAGTTTCAAGTCACGGTTGCTCAGCAGCCTCAACCCCTTGTGGGCGATCGCGTCCTTCTGGCCACCGGCAGTAGTTCCCAAGGCTATCGCTTGGCGGCACAATTGGGACACACCATTATTCCCCCCGTCCCTTCGCTGTTTACGTTTCACATTGATGACCCGCTCTTGCAGGAGCGCTCAGGCCTCAGTGTCGAACCCGTGGAAGCAACCCTCAAACTGTTGCAGCAGCCCCCCTTAACCCAAACCGGTGCTATTCTCGTTACCCATTGGGGCTTGAGTGGCCCTGTGGTCTTGAAACTCTCGGCATGGGGGGCACGTGCCTTAGCGGCGCAGAACTATCGCGGCACCTTGGTGGTGAATTGGCTCCCCCATCTGTCACTGCCGCAGATTCAAGGGGAGTTGGCAGCCTGTCGTAGCCATACCCCGAAGCGAGCGATCGCCCGCCATTGTCCCTTTCCGCTGCCGCGCCGCCTCTGGAGCTACTGGACAACCAGCGTGGGGATTCCGGCTGAGCAAACTTGGGCACACCTCAGTAAAAAACAACTGCTGGCACTGGCGGAGGCCTTGCACCGAGGTACCTTCGCGATCGCTGGCAAAGGCGCCTTCAAAGAGGAGTTTGTCACCTGTGGTGGGGTGGCTCTCAAGGAAGTGGACTTTAGAACCATGGCCAGCCGCTGCTGTGAGGGGCTATTCTTTGCGGGCGAAGTTCTCGATATTGATGGCGTGACGGGGGGCTTTAACCTGCAAAGTGCGTGGACAACGGGCTGGATTGCCGGTCAGGGATTGGCAGAGGGTTCGACGGGCACCGTTTCGGCAGGCGCTTCCACGGCCACACTCTCTTGAGCCGCACCTTGAAGGGCAAGGGGTTCGGTTTCTTTTTGCTTGAGGGTGAGGGGTAGGCGCAGGGGTTGCAGTTCCCGTTGTAGGGCGGGTGCCAAGGGCAACGATTGATCCAAATCCTCAAGGGGACGAGGTACCAACATCACTGCATGGAGTTCACCAATGCGATCGGCTTCTGTCATCCCGGCCTCAAGGGCGATCGCGGTATTGGAGGCCGTGCCGCGAATAATGGCCGTACATAGACCGGCGCCAATGGTTTCGTAGGCCGTTAGGATCACATCTGCCGCCTTGAGCATGGCATCCGCTGCCCCCACCATGGCTGGAAATCCTCGCGTTTCCAATAGGCCAACCGCGTGGCTACTGAGGCGATGGCCGCGACTTTTAGAGGCAATCTGGGCGAGGAGACTGCCAATCGGAAGAATTTTCTCTAGGTTGGGGTCAGGCCGGGGAATGACTAAGGTACTGAGTTCTTGACCAAACTGCTGTGCCCGCTCAGCGCCCTCTTCCACAGCTAGACGCACATCGGCAATTCGCCCGCGCACGATTGCGGTACAGTGGCCACTGCCAATTTTTTCATAGCCCACTAGGAGGACATCGGCGGATTTGAGCATGTGATCGGCAATGCCCACTATCGCCGGAAAGCTCTGGGCTGAAACCAGTCCCAAGGCTAAATCCGTAAAGTCATCCCGTCGCTCCATTAGCGGAAGTCGTCAATCCTGTTCATCGGGTGCATTTCTATCTTAACGGTTGGGTTGCGGAGGGCGCGGATCCCCCAAAAAACCAGATGATCATCTTCATGCCAGCGATCGGCATCTAAAAATGTCTTTAACAGTTCACTGAGAAAGGGGCGATCGCCCCCGGTCACAATCACCGTACCTTGGGGAAACGCCTGAAAAAAGGCGCCCAGATAGGCGTGCAACATGGCGGCAGTACCGTAGTAAAGACCGCTTTCAATCGCTGTGGTAGTAGTGGTTCCCCAACGGGGGGGTGGTTCGGGGGGAAGCGTCACATAGGGTAACGCCGCCGTATAGTCCGCCAGTGCTCGTGCCATTAACCCAACACCCGGGAGAATCACACCGCCCGCAAATTCAGCGCGATCGTTGGCTAGGGTCAGCGTTAATGCAGTTCCCGCATCCACCACACACACTGGTGCCCCATAAACCTGAAGCGCTCCCCAGAGGGCAAGGGCACGGTCAATCCCTAGGCTGGGGTACATCCGAGGAATGGGAATATCCTCGAGGGTGAGGGCGATCGCCGTCGGATAGACTTGGTGCAAGGACACAGCACCAACACTCGCACCCCAGCAGGGGAGGTTGGGATAGTTTTGGGCAGGATTAAAGGCAAATTCCTCAGGGGTGAGGTGCCAAGTGCGGCTGAGGTGTTCACCCGTAAAGAGGGCCCAGTGCTGCCGACTATTGCCAATCATTAGGGCAAACCATTGATTACTCTGTGGGGGCGCCATCCACTTCTTCTGGATCGATGAGATAGAGATGAATATGTTTATACCCCCGCTTAATTTTGAAGGTATCCCCCGGCTTTAGGTTCATGGCTTTGGTATAGGCAGCACCAATGACAATCTGGCCATTTTGGTGCACCTTCACTCGATAGGAGGGCGATCGCCCCCGTCCTGATTGACCATTGACGTCTTTTTCTGATGACTGGACTTCTAGTCCGCCGGCAGCGAGTACCGCTTCGTAAAATTTCCCTAAGTTAACACGCACCTCACCAGATTTTGTGACGCGATAGTAGCCACAGAGCTTTGCGGCTTCTTTACGGGATGCAGAACCCAGTTCACTTAATCGCTGCAAGAGTGCTTTACCAGTTAGGGGCTTTGGTTTTTCCATTCGCTCTATATTTCCTCTGTCAGAACACTATTCAAATGAATAAAGCAACTCAATTGTTCTTTAATCAACAGGTACCTGCACTAGAGAGAAAAAGGGAGCCTGCGAGAATGATCTGACTAGAAATCATTAGATTTAATCAAGTTACCACTTTATTTGAAACACAAAGTATTTTTTTAACAATATGTTAGTTTGAAGCAATCAGTATAATCATATAGTGATACCGAATCTATTTAACAAGAAAAGGAATTTGATGTTAGTTTGTTAAGTTTTATTTATCACTTATTGATTTTTGAGTCAAATTTATCTATAGCATCATGCCTCTCTAAAAAGAGGGAAGACATGTCGGCATTGAGTCTGTCAGAGCAGCCCTAGGATAGCAAAAAGGCTGTATAGTGGCTGTACCCTAGCGGATGAGTGACGAATGACCCCTTGGCAAGCGTTGCGGCGCAACCCCTTAGTGATGGTCAGTTTGGGGGTGTTGCTGACGTTGTACCTGCTGGCGATCGCCGCGGATTTTATTGCTCCCTACAGTCCCTATACCTTTCAAGTGGAGGGTGCGCTGCTGCCCCCTACCCGCATTTACTGGCGCACCCCCAACGGTCAGTGGCTTGGCCCCCATGTCTATCCCACCCGCTTGGGGCCTGTGAACTTGGAAACAGGGGAACGTCCTCTGATTGTAGACTGGCAGGAACCGTCGCCGATTCGCCTCTTTGTCAAGGGCAGCCCCTATCGCTTCTTGGAAATTACCCTGCCCCTACCGACTCGCTGGAGTCTCACCAATCCACAAATTGAACCACGTACGATCTTTGCCGGGTTCCCCAGCGATCGCCATCTCTTTGGCACGGTGGGTAAGGGCTATCTGAATCTGTTGGGCACGGATGACCAAGGACGCGATCAGTTCAGTCGGCTGCTCTTTGGTGCCCGCATTAGCCTCAGTATTGGCCTAGTGGGGGTGGCGATCGCCTTCCCGATTGGCATTCTGGTGGGGGCAATTTCTGGCTACTTTGGCGGCTGGCTCGATGCCGTTTTGATGCGGGGCGTTGAGGTGCTGATGACGCTGCCGACCATCTATCTGCTGGTGGCTTTGGCGGCAGTACTCCCCACGGGACTCAGTAGTGGTGAGCGATTTTTGCTAATTACCGTAATCACATCCTTTGTGAGTTGGGCGGGGCTAGCACGGGTGATTCGCGGTCAGGTGCTGGGGATCAAAGAAATGGCCTTTGTCCAAGCGGCGCAGGTAATGGGGGGGCGATCGCTCTATATTATTGTGCGGCACATTATTCCCCAGACAGCAACCTACGTGATGATTGCCGCAACGCTCTCGATTCCCAGCTTTATTGTGGCGGAATCGGTACTCAGTCTCATTGGTCTAGGAATTCAGCAGCCGGATCCCTCTTGGGGCAATATGCTCTCGTTGGCAACGAATGCCTCAATCTTAGTGTTGCAGCCATGGTTAGTCTGGGCACCCGCCACACTGATTGTACTGACGGTGCTGTGTTTCAACATTGTTGGCGATGGCCTGCGGGATGCCCTTGATCCGAGGCAAACCCCAAAATAGCCAAGAGCCTTGGGATACACTAGGGGGAGATTTTGCAGGCTGAAGCTATGAGCGGCGATCGCCAGCCCTATCGAATTCTCGTCATTGATGATGACCCTACTAGCCGACTGCTGCTGCGCAAAACCCTAAAGGATCTGGGCTACCAGGTCTCGGTTGCTAGCCATGGCCGCGAGGGAATCGCGATCGCCACCGCTGAGAAACCCGCCCTGATCATCTGCGACTGGATGATGCCCGAACTGGACGGCCTAGAGGTGTGCCGTCAAATCAAGCAGGATCAGGAACTCTCCCGCAGTTTTTTTGTGCTGCTGACCGCCAAGGGGGAACTGGAGGATCGCATTCAGGGCTTAGATGCTGGTGCGGATGAATTCTTATCCAAGCCCATTGACCCCAATGAACTGCGGGCACGGATTCAGGCGGGTCTGCGCCTTTATCAACTTAACCAAGATCTGCTCAAGCAGAAACAACTCCTAGAGGCGGAACTGCACGAGGCTGCGGATTATGTGCGATCGCTCCTACCGGCTCCCCAAGAAGCCCCCTGCAAAATTAACTACTACTTTTTGCCGTCGAGTCAGTTGGGCGGCGATTGCTTTGACTTTTTTGGGGTGGGCGATCGCTATTTAGTGCTTTACATTCTCGATGTTTCAGGCCATGGCTTGGGGGCGGCTCTGCCTTCGGTCTCCGTCTTGAACCTCCTGCGCAGCACCACGCGAGAGCAAACGAGCGGCACATTTGACTATCGGCACCCTGCCCAAGTCCTCGAAGCCCTCAACAATGGCTTTCAAATGACGGATCAGCACGAGAAGTATTTCACGATTTGGTACGGCGTGTACGATCGCCAAACACGGCAGTTGACCTATGCCAGTGGTGGACACCCGCCGGCACTGCTCCTCACCCCTGAGGCTGATGGCTGGCGAGCGACTCTCCTCAAGACACCGGGCATTCCCATTGGCATGTTTGCTGACATGGCCTTTAGCCAAGCCACGATTGAAGTCCCCCCTTCGGCAGTTCTCTACCTCTTTAGTGACGGCATCTATGAGTTTGAAACAACCGACAATCGGGTTTGGGGTCTCGAAGCCTTTAGGGAGTTGCTCATTGCTGCCCACACCCAAGACCCTGTGCCGGCGCTGCCCCAGTTGATTGCCCAAGTGCAGAGCCATGCAGCGCCCGATGCCTTTGGCAGTGATGATGTTTCATTGGTGCAAGTGGCCTTTCCATCGGCTTAACTTTGCATCTGAGATTGCATAATGTGGCCTTTTCTGTGCAATATCCTAAGCAGTGGGAGAGTGAAAATGAGCTATGGGCGGATGGGAGTTTTTACTGCAAAAGGAGGGCGATCGCGCTTGGTTGCCCCTAGAACCACCCTCGGCGGAAGTTTTGGAGGGCAGTTACCGCTTGATGGCGCGCTGTCCGGTTGCCGAAACCTCGGTGGAAGTGCAAATTACCCATCTTTACGATGATCAGGGGGTGCCCAAGCAGCGCTACCAACGCCGCACCCACCGCAGCAGCTCCACAGGACTCATGGGTATTCTGCCCTTTACGTATTTGCAGGCGGGGCGTTGGGAATTTCAATGCCGTGTGGCCCAAGAGGGGGTGCTGGATGCAGAGGTGTTTGCGATCGCCCTTGATGTCCTTGCCCAAAGCGAAGAGTGGGATTTGCCGGCACCAGAAACCTTGCCTGCGGTTCCAGAGCAGCCGGTGAAAGCTGCCGACCCCCCTAAGCCGCAAGCACCCTCCCCTGCTGAGCTGCCCACGACGCTCATTGAGCTGCCCCAAAGTGCCTATACGATCTTTGCCGATGAAACGCTGGTTTTAGAGGGCACAGTTGCCGTTCCCGGTACGGTGGTGATTCGTTTGCGCAATCCCGTCACCCGCGATGTGGTGCAGGAGCACTCAGTGCCCGCGATCGCCCGCGAGGGGAAATGGGGGTTTCATTGTACACTCACCCCCTTGGCCGATTATCCAGTCATGGTGGGGGAAGCCCGCCTCCTGCCCAACCAACCCCTAGAGCACAGCGATCTTCGCCAAGTGCAAGCCTTTATGGTCACGGTGTTACCGGCACCGGAGATGCCTGCCGTCTCTGCGCCCCGCCAACCCGCCCCATCTAAGAGCGAAACACCCGCTGGCCCGCAGTTGCCCATCTTAGGGGATAAGACTCTCGAACCTGTGCCAGTGAGCGGCTTTTCCCTACCGCCCCAACTGAAGCCTGTAAAAGCCCCTGTTGTCGTGGATTTGCCTAGCTTTTGCCAGCCCCTATCTGCCGTTACCGTGCCGCCACCTCGGGATTTGCCCATTGATCGCCAAGAGCGATTTTGGTCGCGATTGCAACAGTTAGCGGAATTAGCGCCCCCCGTTGAACCCACACCGCCAGTATCCACGAATCCTAAGAGTCCCTATCTATTGACCCCCCCCCAGCTCCTGCTGTCACCGGAGCCACTGGTATCGCCGCTGCACCTCAAGGTGAATTTGCCGGCAACACAACGGGGTTGCTCTGTGAAGGTGTGGATCACCAATGGCGAAACAGGAGAGTTAATTGCTGGCCCCCGCTGGCTCGTGGAGTTTGATTTTTATCGCTATGGGGACTACTGGCAAACCGTGCTTCACATTGACGTGCCCGCGAGTGTGCGTTCCATTGCCCTGATGGCGATCGCCATTGACCCCAAAACAGGCGCGGAAAGTCCGACGGTCACCCTGCGGCGACAGCTCCAAGGGGCCTAGCTTTCGGGTTCCGGCTGTGTTTCTGCCCGCTCAAAGGCTGGACAATAGCCCTCTGGTGCCACTTTGAAGTTGTAGAGCGCAGAAGCCTCGTTCCAGCAGCGCTGACCGCGATAAAACTGGCAATTAAAACAGCTCTCCTGATCGGGGGCGATCGGGGTCGATGTTCCACCCAGCACTTCCTTGGGGGTCATGCCGCGAATCAGCAACTGCTCCCCCTGCCATGAGGCAAGGACAAAGCCCGTATCCGCCAACCGTCGCCAGCGTGGATCTGTGGTAATAGAAGCGGGTAGGCGAATCATCGCTTCATCGTTCCACTCACTCACCTCCCCCTCATAGGCCAGTTGCACCAACGAACTCGGCGTCGAAAGCGTCAGTTGGCCAATGGGAAATTGAATCGTTGAGCCACTGGTGGGGGTGTGCAGATGGTAGCGGTTGCTCAATTCATTCAGGCTGGCTAAATCGGCAAGGTAGTTGGGGTCGCCGTGGATAAGCACCACATGCTGCGGGCGAATATTGTGAATCAGTTGCGTCGTTGCAGGGCCATCGGCATGGAGGGAAAGTAAAAACGTATCCACCTCTACATTGGGCAAGCTGGCTAAGGTAGGATCACCGCCCCGAAAAGGCTGACCATAGCGCAGACGTGGATAGAGTACCAGCCAAGGCCGTTTCCCCTGAGCTAGGTAGGGACGCAGGTCTTGATCCTCCTCCACAAGGACAATGGTGGGGGCTGCGCCTCGAATTTGCGCCAAATCGCTTAAGGGCTGCACTTGGGGTTTGACCCGCTGATCCCAAAAGAGGGACTGGTGTTGGGCAAAATTTTGAATGGCCGTGGGTAAATGGGGCAAAACCGTGAGGTAGGCATCACAGCCGCGAGCGATCGCTGGCGTGACCCAAATTTGAATCGGCTGTCCCGTAAAAAGATGATGACTGCGCAGTAGGATGAGAATTTCTTGAGCAGTACCGAGGGGCGGCAGCGGCAGTAGGACATTGTAGCCTTGATCAACCGCCGTGCGGATGCGTTCTGCCAGTTGGTTTTCCTGTTGACGGCGGTGGGGATGACGCGCGGTGCCCAAGCTGGCCTCAATGATCAGCACATCCGGCTGCAATCCTCGCAGATCCGCAAGGGGTAGCCCTTCCGTAAAGCGAGTATGGGACAGGAAAAAATCCCCAGTATAGACCACGCTCAGGGGCGATTGCTCTGGGTTGGGGTCTTGGTAGGTGAGGGCAAAAACAGCAGCCCCCGGTAAATGCCCTGCAGGAAAGAGTTCGGCGGTCAGGCCATCCCCAAACTCAACGGGCGATCGCCAAGGCAAAGCACGACAGAAAGGGGGAACCGTTTCATGCGGCCAATTGAGGGGCAAAAGCTGGGTCGTGACCTCACTGGCATAGATGGGAATATGGGGAAAACGGCGATGGAGTGCCAATAGACTCTGGGCATGATCCGCGTGGGCATGGCTACAGAGCACCAAGTCAAAGGGATGCTGTTCAATTTCATCAAGGGGCAAAACATCAAGGGACGGCACACCACAGTCCAGCAAAATCCGATAGGTGCCAATTCCTAAGCCAATGCACACCCCCTCATCTGCGTGACCCACCCCATAGTTGAGGCACTCGATCATGAATGACGAACAGTCACCCTCCTTGGTTAGCTTTAGTGAGCAGAACCGTTGCCGTGGTAGTTATCGGTGTCGTAGAAGCCATTGCGGGTGCCAAAGACCAAACACAGCACAATAAACACCGGCGTAATGGCCAGTAGAATGGGTTTCACGTTAATAGCAACGTCCATGGCTGCACTCCTCGCTCTTGTCAACTCAGTCAATGGTGTCTTCTGCTACTCAGTGTATCGTGGATCATTGGGGGGCATGTGCTGATTTTCTCTCCTCAAAGTAACGCAACTGCCGCCAACCCACAAAATTAGCATAGGGCTGGCGATCGCCCATGCATTCTGCCACGTGTTCTAGGGGCGACAGGTGCTTCGGTTCTGCCCCCGCCAAGCGTTGATAAAGCGCCAGATCAGAGGCGGGGTCACTGCGTTGGCCATCCCGCAGATAGTAGGACACCCGTGCACAGCGAGCCACGGACATGTACTTACACTCCTCAAGGCTATATTGCTCGCGCTCACTGGGATCGATATAGGGAAGGTGCCAATCCCCCACCGCCACAGGTGTCGGTTCATGGGTTTCCAGCAAATGCTGAATCAGCTTAGCCAAGGCTTGCATTTCGGGCTGGGCATCGGGGTGGTTGCGCAGGCGCAAAAAATTATCCCACTCCGTGCTACTCACCACCGTTTGCATCCACAGCCACGGCTCCAGCATGCGGTTCACCACCTGCTTGTGAATGCCTAGTTCATGGAGTTGGCGTGCCCCCTCAAGAACCGCGAGGCGGGTTTTCAGCCAAATTTCCTTGGCAGCCTCCTTATGTTCACTTTCTTGGCGCGCCTGCATCCCCCGCTGGTTTTTTCCCCAATGGTAAGGAATGACCGGGTTGTGTTCGACTTGCTCCATCATTTTGGCCACAGGCACCGCTCGCGAACTAGCGGAATTACGGGAAAACACGCGATGGGTGAGCAGTTCACTATGGATAAAACGCGGGTACGTCAGTTGCAGCGTCACCAAGCGCACCCCTGCTGGCGAAATTGAATCGGCAATCACACGCCCGTCTTGCATCTTTGTCTCGTCTGAATCTCTGCCTTTTCTAGGCTAGTGCAAGGGGAACACTGTCCGCGCGATTCGCAACCGCAAAGCGCGTCAACCTTGATGCTGTGGCACAGTGGAACTAGACCTGTTGTGGATATACCTTGCCATGTATGCGGTTGTTTCTCCAGCCAAAATTATTCTTCCCCCCGGCAGTGTCCTACGCATGCCCGGTACGTGGCAAGATTACTGTTGCCTCCGCAACAGCCGTGGCGATGGTTCGATTCCCCGCATCAAGTTTCGTCGGGGGGAAATTTTGCTCATGAGTCCCTTACCCCGTCATGGCCGCGAAGCGAATATCGTTGCCGATGTTGTCAAAGTTTTGCTGGATAGTGAGGAGCGCAATTACGAAGCCTTTACGCCGATCACCATGGAGATTCCTGAGATGGGTGGCATTGAGCCTGACTATTGCTTCTATATTGACAACTGGACGGCAGCCGTCGGCAAAGACCGTATTGATTGGCAAACCGATCCGCCACCCGACTTGGTGATTGAAATTGATGTCACCACCTATACGGCGGCTGAGGACTACCTTCTTTATCGCGTTCCTGAAGTGTGGCTCTTCAAGTCAACGGGCTTGAGCATTTATGCTCTCGATGATCAGACCTATGTCCCTCGATCCAAAAGCCGCTATTTTCCAGACATTAACTTAGTAGCGTTGATGAGTGCTGTCCTCGAAGAGGCGGCAACCCAAGGCACAGGGGCTGCGCTGCGACGGTTGCGGCAACGGTTCGCCGGTCAATAGCAAATTGTTAAAGATTTCTTTCTCAGGTGAATGGAGTTTTGTAAGATCATCTAGGTGCTATGTTTTTTCTAGCATTGCCCTTCAAGTTTCGAACTCAATTTATCCACTGAAAATTAAAAAAACTTAATTAATTGGCTGAGTAGTGCGAAACGTTTATGCAAATCACGCATCAAGTTGCTGGTCTTCCCGAGTCTCTCAAGCCATACGTCCAGATTGACCAGTGGGGGACAGTTCCCGTTGTTCTAGGACACGGTTTTGGTACCGATAAAAGCGCTTGGGATTACCTAATGCCTTTCTTCCCTGAGGGCTTCACCTATATTCGCTATGATCTTGCAGGCTGTGGCTCCGACGAAGACACGTTGCGCCGCTACGACCTGCAAAGACACAGTCATTTGTATGGTTATGCTGACGATCTCATTGAATTACTAGATAGCCTTGGTGTCCAATCCTGCATATATGTTGGTCATTCCGTCAGTTGCATGATTGGCGCAATTGCCGCGATCGCCAGACCTGACTTGTTTCGACGACATATCTGGCTCAACCCCTCCCCTTGCTATCTCAAAGATGAGAATTATCCCGGTACCCTCACCCCCGAAGACCTACAGGCCATTTATGACGCCATGGTCACCAACTACCAAACATGGGCTGCGGGTTTTGCTCCCCTGATGTTTGGCCTGACCGAGGATCACCGGCTAGCTGATTTTTCAAAAACCCTCTTTCGATTGCAGCCAAGTGTTGCATTGCGCACACTTCAGGTCATTTTTGATTCTGATACAAGGGCGTTTGTGGGCAAAGTCTTTCAACCCGTGCACCTCATTTTCAATCGTGACGACTTTGTGGTTCCCCAACCTGTGGCACTGTGGCTGCAGGGGAAACTGCCAAATAGTACACTTGATTGGATCGACGCGCGAGGCCATCTTCCCCACATGACTCATCCTGAGGCCGTTGGCTCTTTACTCAAAAAATATATAATCCATTCTGATTAGGGCATGCTCAAAAGTTTGCACGAACACCTCGCCCGCCAACTTCTCCCTACTCCCGATGCCATTACAGCATTTTGTCATCTAGTTGCTAATTGGTCGCAGTCTGAGCTTGTCTTAGCCTTAACAGTCGATGAACATGGCAATCGGGCAGAGATTATCACCACAACCAGCACCAGCCGATTTCCCAACGTCGAAATTATTGCTCCGTGGCCAGATTTGGTTGAGGAGGCTGTCATTGATATCACGCCTTTTCTAAAACTGCCTTCTATCTTTTTCTGCCTTTTGGATAAGGTTGAGCGAATCGTTTATATTCCCTGCGGTGAGCCAGAGCAGTGGCGGCAAGGGTTGCTATTGGTGAATCCCGTAGAGGGGCTGCTGTGCCAACTCGCAGAACAAAAAGGCTACATTGCAGCTCTTTACCGGCAACTGTTGGCTCATCATCGCCAACGGCAAAACAGCTTCATCTTTGAAGTGCAATTCCAAGATATTTTCGACACCGTGCCGCTGGGCTTGGTTTTGATCAAGGGGGATGGCTCTACAGCGATGGTTAATGCCTATGCCAGTCAATGGTTGCAACTGCCAGCCGGAAGCCATCCGGTTCAGATTGTTGCCGAGCACATGAAACAAGCACGCCAGAGATGCGATAACCGCGATGAGTTAACCAGAATTTTTCAAGGGCTGAGTGCCGATGCCAACTTTAGTGCAAAGGGGGAGTGTCTGATGGGCGAGAAAACCTTCCTCATTGATACCCACCCCGTGCGAGGCGACAGTCGGCTAGGGCGTGTGTGGATCGTTTCTGACATCAGTGATATGCGCCAGCGAGAGCAAGCACTTTTGGCCTTGGCTTGGTTGGATCCCTTGACTGGGGCGTTTAATCGCCGCTTTCTCTTGAGTCGGGTTGAGGCTTATCAGTCCCAAGCAGCGACAGGAGACGCGCTGCTAATCGTCATGATTTTCGACATTGATCACTTTAAGCGCATCAACGATACCTATGGGCATGATCAGGGCGATGTGGTTCTGCGCACATTGGCGGCAAGGACAAAGCAGGTGATAGAGGCCTGTAAAGATAGTATTTTGGTTCGCTGGGGAGGCGAAGAATTTGTGCTGTTGTTTTTTGCCACCAATGAAGACCATGCTAAATCCGTTGCCGAGGAACTTTGCGCTGTGGTGAGAAGCCAACCAATTGAACTAGGGGATCAGCAGTTTTTGACTGCAACCATTAGTTTGGGTGGCACGCTTTTTCGACCCGGTGAACAGGTGCTCAGTGACTCGATTCCTCGCGCGGATCAAGCCTTGTATAAGGCGAAACATGGGGGGCGCGATCGCTGGGTTTGGGCATGACACTTTACCCCACTGACTGGGATGAAAGCTCAGAAACGATTTGTTAGAGTAGCGGTGTCTAAAGGATGACTTGTACACCAGTTAAACTTGCATGACCTCCCCACGGTTTAGTTTTAGCGGCTTGGCGGTGACCCGCCACATCGGCACCCTGATGCTGACCCTGACTGTCATTGTGTTGGCGGTCTTTATTCTCATGCGGCTGCAAGTGGATTTGTTGCCGGCGATTACGTACCCGCGCATTGGGGTACGGCTGGATATTCCGGGCGTGGTACCTAGTGTTGCTGTTGAGGAGGTGACCAAGCCCCTTGAGGAAGCCCTGAGTCGCACGGAGGGGGTGGTGCAGGTCTATTCGCAAACCCGCGAAGGTCAAGTCAGTATTGATTTATTTTTTGAACCCGGTGGCGATGTCGATCAAGCCTTAAATGAAGCCACTGCTGCTTTTAACCGTGCCCGCAGTAGGTTGCCGGATATTATTGAGTCGCCGCGCCTCTTTAAGTTTGATCCGTCACAATTGCCGGTCTATGAGTTTGCCCTAACCTCAGAAACCCTCAGTGGCCGTGAGTTACGGGTCTTTGCCGACGAAGATTTGGATCGAGAGCTGAGTGTTGTCCCCGGCGTGGCGGGAGTCGATGTCTCTGGGGGGACAACCGAAGAAGTGCGAATTCTTGTGGATCTGGATCGATTGCAGGCCACGGGGGTGGGGCTAAATCAAGTTTTAACTGCTTTGAGCGATCGCAACCAAGATGTCTCAGGGGGACGCATTCGCGGCCAAACGGCAGAACCCTTAACCCGCACAGTGGGACGGTTTCGCAATGCCGGTGAAATTGAGGAGGTGATGCTGACGGGTGCCAATGGTCAGCGAGTCTATCTGCGGGATGTAGCGCAAGTCATAGATGGCAGTGCCGAGCAACGGGTATTTGTGACCCTCAATGGCCAACCTGCCGTCAAAGTCAGTATTCTTAAGCAGCCGGAAGCCAATACGGTGGAAGTGGCTGATGGTATCAAGCGCCGTTTAGCCGAGTTACAGGCAGCCAATCTCGTGCCCCGCGATGCGCAGATCATTCCTGTCCTTGATGAGTCGGTTTATATCCGCAACTCCCTGAACAATGTGATCACGGCAGGCCTGACGGGAACCCTGTTGGCGGCGATCGCGGTGCTGCTGTTCCTTGGCTCGGTGCGGCAAACCCTGATTATTTTGCTGGCCATTCCCCTGTCAACGATGGCCGCGATGTTGCTGATGGGGCTATTTAACTTCTCCCTCAATGTGTTTAGCTTGGGTGGACTCGCCCTTGGGGTTGGCATCGTTGTGGATAACGCCATTGTGATGTTGGAAACCTTGGCGGATATTGACCCCCACCCCATGAGCCAAGAACAGTACCTTGAGGAGGTAAAACGGCGTAGCCAAGGCATCGAATCAGCGCTTTTGGCCTCTACCCTCACTAACTTGGTCGCTATTTTGCCCTTTTTGTTGCTGGGGGGCTTGATTGCGCTGCTCTTTAATGAGTTGATTCTAACGATTAGTTTTGCGGTTGCCGCATCGCTGCTGGTGGCACTCACGGTCGTGCCGGCCTTGGCCTCCCGCCTTTTGGGGGTGCCGGTGCAAAATCGCCTACGGCAGGTCGCGTTTATTCGCCTTTTTAATGAAAAGTTCCTCTGGCTGACGGGGCGCTATGAATGGGCCTTGGGGCAGGTGCTACGGGCACGCTGGCTGGTGGTGGGGCTGGCGATCGCCCTTCTAGGGGGAGGCAGTTGGCTTTTAGCTCAGCAAATTCCCCAAGAACTGCTGCCGCGCATTAATACGGGTCAAGTCAACCTCATGGCCATTTTTCCACCGGGAACCCCCCTGCCCACCAGTCGGCGGGTCATGGCGGCAGTGGATCAGGTGCTGATGGCACAACCGGGCACAGAGGCCGTCTTTACCACAACGGGGGGTGCCCTCTTTGGCACGAATACAATTGCCAATCCGCTGCGAGCTAATAGCAACATCATTCTACGGCGTGGGGTGAATGTGGATCGCTACATTACAGAAGCAACAAAAGCCCTTGATCAACTTAACCTCGTGGGGGTGCGGCTGCGCTTGAGTCCCGGCCAAGTGCGCGGCATTATTCTCACCAACTCACCTGTACGCGGTGCCGATGTGGATGTGATGCTGCGGGGCAGTGATGAGCAGACCCTCAACCGCTTTGGTCGCCAAGTCCTCCAAGTCCTTGATGAAAAGGCCACATTGGTGCGCTTTCGTCCCGATGTAGATCCTCGCCAGCCAGAAATTGAAATTCTGCCGGATTGGGAGCGCGTCAGTGAACTGGGGCTGAATACCCTCAACCTTGGCCAGACGATTCAAACCGCCTTGGAGGGGTTTGTGCCCACCCGCCTGCAACGGGGCGATCGCCTAGTGGATATTCGTGTCCAACTGGACAGTGAAAGCATTCAAACGCCCGCTGACCTGACAACGATTCCCCTTTTTACCGCCAATAACCGTCCCCTCCGCCTTGGGGATGTCGCTCGCATCGAACCCAGTCAAGCCCCCGGTGAAATCCGCCGCATTAACCAGCAGCAGGTCTTTATGCTAGCGGGCAATCTTGTTGAAGGTGCCAGTCTCAGTGCTGCCCTTGCCCAAGTGAATGACATTCTCAACGATCTGGAGTTTCCGCCGGGGGTGTCCCTAATGCCAAGTACGGCGGCTCAAGCCAATCAGCAATTGCAACAGGCCTTAGTGGTCTTGGGTAGTTTGGCGGCCTTTCTCGTGTTTGTGGTCATGGCGGTACAGTACAATTCGCTGCTTGACCCCCTAGTGATTATGTTTACCATTCCCTTGGCCTTGGCCGGTGGCATTTGGGGCTTGTACCTGACACGGACGGCCATTGGCGCCACGGTCATTGTCGGTGCCATTTTGCTTGTGGGGATTGTCGTCAACAATGCCATCATCATGGTGGAGTTGGCGAATGAGATTTACCGACAGGAGGGCTGTAGCCGTAGCCAAGCCATTCGCAAAGCTGCCCCTGCCCGTCTGCGCCCGATTATGATGACCACGATTACAACGGTGGTGGGGATGTTCCCCTTGGCATTGGGGCTAGGTGAAGGCTCAGAATTTTTGCAGCCCCTTGGCATTGTTGTGTTTTCTGGCTTGGCTGTGGCAACACTGCTCACCCTCTTTCTTATTCCCTGTTTTTATGTGATTCTGCACGGCTTTGAGCGTATCGCCCAGCGCAGTCTTCCTGAGCCATTACCAGCACCAGTCGTTCCCCCCACGAGTCCCTCCCCTGAGGAGCTTCAGGAACGCTAAGCTGTAGGCCAACATTACTGTTTAGAGTGGTAGTGACGCCTCTGCCCAAGTCCTGCCGATGACTGCTGTTGACCCGCTTGCCGTTGGCCAACATACTCTCCTTGAGGTACGCCAACTGAGCGTGTTTTACCGCAATCAACCGCTGCTCAGCAATGTCAGCCTCACGATTCAGCCGCGCCAACTGGTGACCTTGATCGGTGCCTCTGGGTCTGGCAAGAGCCTACTGTTAAGCTGTTTGAACCGCTTGATTGAACTTTTTCCGCATCTCCATGTGACTGGCGAAATTCACTATCGGCAGCACGCCCTCAAGGAGTGGAATGCGTTGCAACTGCGCTGTCGTATGCCGATGATTTTCAGCAGACCGAGTCTCTTTCCAACATCAATCTATGAAAATGTCGCCTTTGGTGCTCGGGTGCATGGCTATCAAGGGGATCTCGATGCCCTTGTGCAATCTTCCTTGGAACAGGTGAATCTGTGGCAAACTCTGAAGAATCATTTGGGCGAGCCGGCACTAGAGCTATCCCTAGAGCAGCAACAACGCCTTTGTCTGGCGCGGGCGATCGCCCTGCAACCGGAGATTCTGTTACTGGATGACCCCTGCAGGGGGCTTGATACTACTGCGACCCGCCGCATGGAGGAGTGTCTGTGCCACCTCAAACAAACCTACACCCTGATCATGGCAACCCATCACCTACGACAAGCAGCGCGGATTTCCGACTGGACAGCCTTTTTAGCCCTGCAAACCAATCCTCAGGGACAGACAGTGGGTCAACTGATTGAGTACGCTCCCACGCGCTTACTTTTTCAAAGGCCACAGCATCCCTTAACCTGCGATTATGTCAGTGGTCGTTTCTAATCATTCTCACTGAGCAGCAGTTTGGCAATGAACCCGTATAGAATTGGGGTGTAAAAGCTAACCTAAATATAGAGGCAGCTAGCTTTTTTAGCTTTACTCTGGGAAGTAGAGAGAAACGATGGGTACCTTAATCTTAGGTTGGTTGGATCGGCAGTGGCATAGGACATCATTTCTATGATGATCTGTTCCGAGTGTTTCCATCCCAATCCCGTTGGTGCTGTTCAATGTGAAGTGTGCTTTTCGCCCATGCCCAGTATGACTCCTTGTCCAAATTGCGGTGCCCCAGTTCAACCAGACGCTAGTTTTTGTGGCCAGTGTGGTTTCAATCTGCGTCGCCTTGCCGTCAGTGCACCCCCAATGCCAGAGGTAATGCAACACACAGCCAGTGCTGCACCAACCGTGGAAGCCGTTGCCCATCAAGGCCGCCTGACAACGCTACCCCCGCCGCCCCCACCACCGGCCCATGTCTTCTCGGTTGAGATTGCCACCATTGAAGCCAAGCTGATTCATGTGCAAACTCGCACAGAACTGCAAATTCCCACAGGGCGTCCCGTCATTCATATTGGCAAGCCCAATGATCGGATTCCCCCCGATATTGATGTGGCTGGCTTTCCCAACTCAGAAATTGTCTCCCGTATCCACGCAGATCTGCGGATTGAGGGGAATGCCCACTATATTGAAGATGTGGGAAGTGCTAATGGAACTTACATTAACAATACTCCCCTTTATCCGGGCAATCGTCACCGCCTGCAATCGGGCGATCGCATTGCCTTAGGCAAGGGAGATTTAGTCACTTTTATCTATGAACGCATCTCCTAGTTCTTTAGAGTGTATTCAGGTACGAAGAGGCGGTTAGACAACGTGATTACATTGACATTACTCCATCCCGTTCAAGCCACCCCAGTCCAAAGCTGGACCTTTGAGAATGAAAATGTCATCCGTATTGGCCGAGCAGTCGATAATCACGTCGTGCTCTATAGCGCGGTGGTGTCGCGTCACCATGTGGAACTCCGTCGTAATGGCTTGCAATGGGAAGTGGTCAATCTTGGCACCAACGGCACCTATTTGGATGGCAAACGTATTCAACAGGCAACCTTGATGGATGGTGGCATCCTGCGTTTGGCTCGCTCTGGACCCAATATTCAAATTCGCCTCGGTTCTGATCAGCGTCCCACCACTCCCAATGTCCGCATGGAAACGGTGCCCGAAGGTCGCTTGGTGGATGTTGAGAAGGGCACCTATTCAGGGGAAGAAGAAGCCATCGGTACAGCCGCCGAACCCACCTCCCGTGCTGAAGAAAGCACCCCCACCACCAGTAGTAGCAGTGCCACCGCCCAAGCGGAGGAAGAGGCTGAGTTTGCGGTGACAGGCCAACTACCGGTTCATTTACTCAGCGAGTGGCGTGCTCCCCCCGATTGCCAGCACAACCATGCCCAAGAGAACGATGTTTTTTGCATTGACTGCGGTGTGCCTCTGCGCGTCTGGAAAACCCTCGGCAACTACCAGATTATTCGTGCCCTTGGTCAAAGCAACATTTATTTGGGCTGGCGCAGTGGCTTAACGGCGGTGATTAAGGGACATAGTCTTGCAGCGTCACGCAACGAAATCCGTGCCTTTCAGCGCCAAGCGCGGCAATTGTGCAAAATCGAGCATCCGGTCTTACCCCAGTTTTGGGAGGCCTTTCAGTGCGGCAGCGATTCCTACTTGGTCTCAGAAATGATCTATGGCCAATCCCTAAAACAGCGGATTCAGGATCAAGGGCCAATGAACGTGATTGAGGTCAGTCGTTGGCTGATTCCTGTGTGTGAATTGCTTGAGGTGCTGCACCAGCAAGCCCCCCCTGTGTTGCATTTACACATTCGTCCCTCCAATCTCATTCATCCCTACGTTAAACGGGAAACAACAGAACTCGTGCTTGTGGGCTGGGGCAAAGCATCCGTCTTAACCTCTGACTCAGGGACATTTATTGGGACAGTGGGCTATTCGGCGCCAGAACAGCAGGAGGGAAAACCCGAACCCGCTTCCGATCTATTTGCCTTGGGGGCAACGATGGTGTACTTGCTCACGGGCTATGAACCAGAAACCTATTTCCGCTGGGGCACCCGTGAATATCGTCTCTATGCCGAGGACATTCCCCATTTGGATCCGCTGATGGTGGATTTAATTAACTGCTTGACCCATCCTGATCCTCGGGAACGCTATCCCAACGCCGCCGAAGTCAAGAAACGCTTGCAGGAAATTGCGACGATTACCCCCGCCGTCTCTTCAAGTGCCTCATAGAACATCAATTTTCACCAAACACTTGCACGCTTCCAGAGGGCATCAACACTAACCGCAGTAAAATCGGGCGATCGCCCCCCAAGGGACTGGCAAGGGGGCTTTGCTGTAAAGGAATTGGGGTGCGATCAATAAAGCGAACGGCTGCACCATTGAGGGGCAGCGCTTGAGCAAGGGTGCCATCGGGGTTGAGCACAATGCGGTATTCCAAACTCGTGTCTAAACTGGCCGGTGGGCGCCAACGGTCTTGAAAATAGGTTTTCACCTCCCGCAGGGTGGTTGCAGGGACGGGGGTGGTTTCGGCTGGAGGGGTGATCATTGGGGCAGGTTCAATACTGGCGGGCGCGCGGCCAGCGGGAGCTTGCACCACCACGTTATTTTGATCAGGGGGTTGCGGGGGAGGTGCCTCTTGGGGAACAGGGGGCGGGGGTGGCACGATCGCTGGGGGCGGCATTTCTGGTGGTGAGGGCAGCGGCACAAGGGTAGATGTTTCAGGGGCAGCTGGCGGCGGGCTAGGTAGGGGAGCCAGTTGTGGGGTTTCCGCAGGTTCTGGCAATTCTGGCAAAGGGGATGGCATCGCTAGGGGAGGCAAGTTAGGTTCCTCACGGGTGGCCTCAGAGGAAGTGACGACCATTGAAGCGGGGGGGATGAGCCAACGTTGGGTAACAAGGGTGAAGGCAGCAACCACACCCACGGCCACCGCTGCACTTTTGGCCCAGATTGGGATTTGAGCAACAATTGATTGGGCGCGCTCCACCAGTTCCGGCAACGGCTCCATCACGGCAGACCAGTCATCAAGAACCGTCACCAAATCGTATAGTTCTGTCAGTTGCAGAAGAATTACCTGCCCATCGGGTAGATGGAGTTCATGTTCGAGGGGCGATCGCGATCGCAGGACAAAGCCCTCTGCGGTTACTTCTGTCGGTGTTTGGTGATGACTCAGGAAAGCCTCAATATACTCGTTGACCAGCGTTTTGAGTTGATAGAGCTGGCGATCGTTGCCCTCAAAGCAGAGTTTTTCTCCGACAGCCAGTGTAAAGTGGAGCGATCGCACCGGCGCACGGCGCAGCTTCTGACTGAAGGGCAAAAATTCAGCAGCAACATCCAATTGGCAGGTGGGTTGAGAGTAGCTGAGGGTGGTACTCATTAGACATCGGAATGGGGAAACAGGGTGGGCAATTCAGGAGCTGGTGCAGGTATTGGTTCAGGTTCCACCAACGATAGTGAGGGGGGCGCGGGAGTAGTGCGTTCTAGCAGGGTGATCCAAAGGCGACGTGCCCCTTGGGGCGTACTGTAAAAGAGCAAATCCACGAGTAAATCTAAGGCCAGTTGTGCCAATTCACGACCATCGCTGCTGTTGTCGGCCATTCGCTCTTGATACAAATTGGTGAAGCGGTCAATGTAATCCCCGAGAATGGGTTCTAAGTGGGGCGGGCGACCTTGACTCGTCTGCTGTTGCCAGCGTTCAATGGCGGTGCGGATGGTTTGCTGGTGTTGCTGCGCTAAGCGGGTGCAGATCAAGGCCAAGGCACGGGCTTCATCCACATCCAATTTGCGTCGCCCATTACGACCTCGCCGCAGGGGACTTGATTGCCGCAGTCGCCATAACCCCACGCGATCGGGCAAATAGGCCTCAAACCCCATGGCTTCTGCCAATGCTAGTACCTCTGCCGAACCCACATGAGCCAAGGCTTCGAGACTCAGCAAAATCAGGTCAATTTGTGCCTTGATGGGCAGGGAAGAGGTCATCGTGCCACCTTATGCAGCGGTTAAACCCAACATTGCGCGTAACGTCAATGCCACAAATGTGAGGAGTCCCACCATGAGGCCAATAAGGGCGATCGCGCTCAGCGGACGCTTCAAAAGAGGCACCAATGGCTCAACGACATTCCACACTACGCCCAATAGAACCGTAACAAAATACCGTTGGTAGCGCAGGACATTTTCCCAAAAGCCATCCATTGATTGATGCTCCTAACTTGGTGACGCCAGTGGGCTTGAAATTGCTTTCATGATACTACTCCTGCGGAGACTCTAGGGAAGCACCACCCTTGGCCTATACCATAGGCACATAACTAGACGGCAGCACAAAGCCCTCCCGACTCACAACGGCACGGGTCAGTTCTTGGTAGGTGTGTTGCAACTGCTCTAACAGGCCTAGAGGAATAAGATGAGCACCCTCAAAGGCAGCAATCAACTCGCGGTAGTACCAAAGAACCCCCTCTCGACCCGCCCGAAAACGTGCCCAAACATCACCACCAATGTTGCCATAGTCTCTAAGAATGCACAGTAGGTTGTGCAATTTATCACTGGCGGAGACCAGTTGAGTGTCGCGATCGGCAGTGGTGCCCTGTTGGATGTGTTTGATATAGGCTAGTTTGCGAGTTGCCCAAGGCAATTTTGCATCTCCTTCTAGGGTATTGGCCACTGAATCAGAACAGGCGCGGACAATTGCAGCAACGCGATCGCCATAACGCTCACGAATAGCCTCTAGGGTCAGCAGTCCCCCTTGATCTTCAACAGCATCATGGAGCAAGCTGGCGATCGCCACATCCTCATCGGCACCATACTCAAGGGCGATCATTGATACTGCGACTAAGTGGGAAATATAGGGCACATTTGATCCCTTGCGCGTTTGTTCACGATGCAGAACAGCGGCATACTCCAAAGCATCGAGATAACGTAGAGAGGGCATCTGCTTCACCTCAAGCATCTATTGCTATTGTGCAACAGCTCTTTTCTGAAATGTGGCGTACATGAAGGGGATGCGATTCTCTTCTGTACCAGTTTTCAGAGTTTTGAGTGTCTTTGGCAGCAATACGAACTCGATCAAGACATTGGCCGCAGTTGCCAAGACCCTGATTTCTTTAGCATTTCCTTTTGGAAGAGTCGGGTGGCTTCCCAAGTTATTTTTATCAAAGGGGCGGTGAAACCGTTGATTTATTATCCCCACTGGATTCCAATTACTTGTATGAATGGTAACATTCTGCGATACATTAACCTTGACCCCGCGCCCACAGGGACGATCGGGCAGGTGATCGAGGTTTGTAACGAAAACTGTAGCTATGAAGTTCTTGTCAATTCCTTTGAAGAGTTACTCAGTCACGATGCTCAGCAGTTGATCGCAGGTGACTATCAATTCAATCCAGAGTATGAAGAAGTCATGCTTCAAACCCCCAAAAATATACTGGAGTGGGAAATGCCAGACTGGCTGGCACGCTTGGCTTAAGGGAGAATCACCATGCACTTGTCATATTTAGATCATATTATAAAGATTTGTTAACAAATTGAATTGCTTATTGTTGTCAAGGATAATTTTGTTAGATGTGCCTCTGAGCGCGCTCCCTGCATAGCGGCTTCCCATGGGCAATGAAGCAAATACGGAACAGAAAATTATCCTACCGTTGCTCAAGCAGTGGGGCTATCAGTCTTCTGAGTATCAAGCCAAACCTCGAATTGGAAAGGGCTACCCTGATTTTTTGGTGACCTTACCGATGGCGGGCGATCGCCCCCTGAACTATCTGATCATTGAGGTGAAAACCCCAGTGCAGTCCCGGCTGACGGGTGGCCAGCAATTGAGGTACTACATGGAAGCAGCGCAGGCTGTTTTTGGGTTACTCACCAATGGCCGAGAATACCACCTTTTGTATCAAAATCCCCTTAGAGAACCACTTCAACCGGTGACATGTGCTTCAGGGATCCTCGATAAACAAACCATTCAGAAACTGACTAAAATTTTACACCGCTCTGCAGCCGCTGCTCTAGTGACTGCCTTAACCCAGCAAAGGCTCAAAGTCTATCATTATTTTGAAAAGGCACTTGCAAAGAGTTTGTCTATCTCCTCAACCGCTTCTCAGGAGTCACCCATGATCATTACTGTCTTTAATCACAAGGGGGGCGTTGGCAAAACAACGCTAACCCTCAATCTTGGTGCTGCCTTTGCCACGATGGGTAAGCGAGTTCTCTTGATTGATATTGACCCACAGTCCAACTTAACCATTGGCGTCGGCATTAACCCCCTCAAAGATGTAGAAGAGCAAGGCAAGAAGGATATTGCTGACCTATTGCTAGAGCCAAAGGTTGGCCTAGAAGATGTGGTCTATCAAAGAGCTTGGGGCAACCTACACCTTGACATTGTTCCCGCCCACATTCGCCTAGCTGACAAGGAACCCGCACTCATCAGCACGATTGATATTGATCGGGTATTACAACGAAAACTCAAAAATCATGGCTATGACATTGTGCTGATTGATCCACCACCCGCCTTTGGTAAAGTCAATGCCATTGCTTTGATGGCATCTGATGGGGTACTCATACCGACGCAATTTGCTCCCTACCCTATACGGGCAATAGAGTACGTTCTAGCCCGCCTTGAGGCCATGAGGGATGCCATGGAAACTCCGCCTCAACCCCTTGGAATCGCTGTGAGTATGTATAATCGTACAACATCGGCAGCTAACTATGAGATGAAAGAGAAGTTGTCGAATATTCTTGAAAAAGCAGCCAATGGAAGACAGACCGTGCAAATTCTACCCGAATCAACATGGATTGCACACCGAGTTGTGATGTTGCGAGCCACAGAGTCTCAGCAACCGATATTTAGTAGAAAATTTTATGAAGAATTAAATCGATCAGATAAAGAATCGATTGATGATTTAACGACTTCATTTGAAAATTTAGCTCGCTATCTTTCTACTCAGGCATCATAGAGTATGAGTCACTCCAATCGCATCTCAAAGCACCTCGGCTTACATCAGACACATCAGGGTCAGATTCATATTGATTATCTGACAATCCCAGAGACCTACCCCAAAGACTTATTCTCTGCTTCACCACAACTGATCCGTGAAGACTTAGACAAATATAAAACCAACCTCATCCCCCTCATTATTCGTCCAGTCACTACACCAGAAGGTGAGACAGCGTATGAAGTGGTCTTCGGCAAGGAGATAGTTGAATTTGCCCGTGAATTGGGTATCCATCAATTATGGGCATCAAGAATTGAGCTTGAAGATGAAGAAGTTCTAACCTTCCAAGAAAGATGCAAATCTATCTTGCAAATAAATTCTAAAGATGATGGCTCTTATTCACAAAAATCAGAGAGAAGTAACTTAGTTGATCAAGATTCCCAATCAGCTATGAAATTATTTTCTGAGTTACAGAAGAGCTTAAATGACCAAAATAAGGTTATTATAAATTTTCTAGAAAAAATTTTCCAAGAATTGGATGATCTGAAAAGAAAATTTAGTGAATTGCAGCAGGATATCTCTAAAGAGACAAAGACTAATCCCAATCCACAAAAACAAAAATCTGTGCGCATCAACTCCTATAAAAGCGCTAAGAATCTTGCCAAGAGTGTTCCGAGGTTAGAGCTTAAAGAAGCTGAAAAAATTATTCAAGAAATTAAACAGGGTAGAAAATTTAAGTCTATTGATGAACTGAAGGCAATCGCACTATCAGGCCGTTGGGATGAAGTTAGCATCTCATTTGGGTAGAGCTTTCTGCAATACAGCCCTTGTAGTTATTGGATAACCCGCGGAGGCATGCAGGGTCAAACTGTTCGATTGATGAAGTGATTCGCAAGTATTGTGCTGGATGATATCTCATTCTCTATTGGAATAGCTATAAAAGTCGGTTTCATACAGCGTACTCATGGCTGGTGCGCCTCCATCTAGAAATGCAGGCAGGTTATCGCGTTTTTAGGGTGTGCAGAACCTGCTCAATATCAACGATAAAGATCGGGGGTAGCTCCTGATCTTCTTGACTACTGACCATGAGGGAACTGACGTTGTGAATACTCCCCCAGTGGAGATAGTTACTGGGAATAGGATGAATGGCATCCCGTGGAATGCGCTCAATCACGGGGGGTTCTATGAGGGGCAGGCCAAGCCATTCCCCTGCTAAGCGGGGCTGGAGAATGAGCAAAAATTTTAGCTTCTGGGTTTCTGAGGTTGAGAGGGGATCATCAAAGAGACAGCGGCCAATATCAATGACTAGAATTTCGTGATTTTCATAGGTGACAAGGCCAATCCCCCGCTGGTGGGGATCGCCATGAATAGGCGGTAAAGGAATGACCCGATAGGCCTGTGCCATGGGCACGGCAAACTGCTCTTGACGCACGATAAAGGTCAGGAACTGCTCTAAAACAACGGGTTGGCTTTGGCGGCGACGGCGGCTTTTAAGCATGGCGGATCAACTGATCAAGGGTGGCCAAGAGGTCACTTTCGCGGAAGGGTTTGCTAAAGTAGGCAGCTGCCCCTAGACGTTCTGCAAGCTGGCGATGTTTTTGACCCGTGCGGGAGGTGAGCATCATGACGGGGGTGTTTTGGCACTGGGGAATGCGGCGAATTTGAGTGAGGACGCCAAAGCCATCGAGGCGGGGCATTTCAATGTCGCAGATAACAGCGTTGACGTGTAGCCCCCCTTGGAGTTTATCAATGGCTTCCTGACCATCTTTGGCCTGCTCAACCCGATAGCCGGCTTTTTCGAGGGTACTGGCGAGAAAACGCCGCACGTTTACTGAATCATCAACCACAAGGACGGTGTCTTGGCTAGGGGCAACGGGGCTAGCCACAGGGGCATGAGAACTCTCTTGTTCTGCCCAATTAAAGAGGGCAAGGGGATCGAGTAGGGGGACAATGCGGCCATTCCCTAAAATCGTGCAGCCACTAAAACCCTTGGGCAGGGCTAATTCGCCTTCGACTTGGCGAATGGTGACTTCCTGCTCGCTCCAATAGCGATCGACCCGCAGGGCAAGGGCACTATCCCCTTGACTGACAATCATCAGGGTTGGTTCGTTAATCGCCGGTGCGCCCTCCATTTCCACGGGACGATAGGGGCGCTGAAAGTGGAAAATCTGGGTGAGGTCAATTACAGGAATGAGATAGCCTTCCCAGTCAATTAGGGTTGAGCCAAGGGTTTCGATGGGCGGGTAGCGATCGCCCAGCACCATTTCCTCGATTTCTTCGGTGGGTACCGCCAAGAGCATGCCAGTGGCCTCCACCAAGAGCACCCGTACCACTGAGAGGGTGTAGGGAATTGTAATTATAAATCGCGTGCCTTGGCCGGGGGTACTGTGGATCTGGATGTCCCCACGAATTTGCCGCAGATTGGTGCGCACTACATCCATGCCAACACCGCGCCCGGAGAGGCTGGTCACCTGTGAGGCCGTTGAAAAGCCCGGCTCAAAAATCAGTTGCCAAAGGTCGCGATCGCTCGCGGTTTCCAACCAGTCGCGGGCTAAGCCCAATCGCCGTGCCGTTTGCCGAATTTTCTCTGGATTTAGGCCTCGGCCATCATCCGCCACAGTAATAACGGTTTGGTTGCCGCGATAGGCCGCCTTTAGGGTAATGGTTCCCGCTGTGGGCTTACCAAGGGCTTGGCGTTCCTCTGCGGGTTCTATTCCGTGATCAAAGGCATTGCGGACAAGGTGCAAGAGGGGATCCGCCAACACACTCAACACCGTGCGGTCAATGAGAACGTGGCTGCCCTCAATCTCTAAGTTGACATTTTTACCATGCTCGCGACTCAATTCGCGGATTAGGCGAGGATAGCGGTTGGCCAGATCCGCAAAGGGGCGCATCCGCACTTGCGTAAACCGAGCTTGAAGTTGCTTGGCGGTGCGGTTGAGATCACGGCCAGTGCGTTCGGTGTCCTCTAGGCTCAATTCCAAATCGCTGGTGATTTCCTGCACTTGGACAATGGTTTCCATCACCTCTTGGGAGAGCAGATGCACATCGGTATAGCGATCGAACTCGAGAACATCGAAGCCATGCTGATTTTGGGGATTAAAGTGATGGGGGGCACTGACACGGTCATACTCTGTGCGCAGACGAAAGTTGGCACGCTCAAGGGCACGCACTTTTTGCTTGAGACCCACTAGCAGATCATGGAGGCGTTCCCGTTGTAAATCCAGACCATTACACTCAATGAGCAATTCCCCCATCAGATCACTCAGTTGATCCAACTGATGCCCCGGCACCCGCACGGTCATTTCCTTGGGTTCTTGGGGCTGGGGAGTTACTGGGGTGGTCTCAGCCTCTGGCGCAGGGGAAGGGGCTGCTGTAGGGGTGGGTGGGGGGGACAATAAATCACCTAAGGAGAAGGTCTCCACTTCAGCACTGGCAAAGTCCTCGACCCCTAATTCTTGATTGAGGTTGGCCAGCGGTAAATCAATAATGGTTTGATCCTCGTCCTCCTCTTCGTCATCGGTTTCCGGGATTTCCAAGCGCGTGGGCAGAGCGTCAAGTTGACCAGTGATCACAAGGGCTTGACAGCGTCGCCATTGCTGCACAATGTGGGCAGCCGCTGCGCTGACATCACAGTTGGGTTGCTCCAGATAGGCACTGACGGAGGCACAAAACTCAGCAAATTGAGGCAGTTCGAGCATTTGTCCGAGGCCTTCCAGTTCTTGGGCGGCGATCGCCAGCTCCTCTCTGAGGCAGGGTTGGCCGGGGGTGTCCAGAACAGTTTCCAAGCGTTGTAGGCAGGCTTCCACCTCGGTTTCAAAGAGAACCACCCGCATCTGCTGGCCATCATCGCCACTGAGGAGCGTCAAATCATCCTCCGCCGTGGGATCGCCCAAGCGTCCGTGCAACTCATTCAAAAGTGGCTCGACTTGGGTGCGCCACCAGCCCTCATTGGGGTTCACGCCTTGGCGATGGAGGGTAATAACTGCTTGCAGTTGATCCACTGCTTTGAGCAGGAGGTGTTGCACCTCGACATCGTCGCAGGGGCGCGATTTCAAGACCTTGAAGAAATCCTCAAGGCGATGCGCCAGTTCACTGAGGGACATAAAGCCCATCATCGCTGCCCCCCCTTTAATGGAGTGAGCCGCCCGCAGTACAGCATCAATCATCCCCGGCTGGTGGGAGAGTTCCAGTATCCCTGCTTCAATCGTTTGCAGGTAGTCCTGAGCCTCCTCGAGGAACTGGAGACGAATCGTTTCCTCAACGCCGGGTTCGGGCATGGTTATCCCTCAGCAGTCACCTTAAAGATGTTGACGGAGTTTTGGAGTTCTTGGGCCATGTCCACGGTGGCTTGCAGCGACTCAGAAATCTCTTTGGATGTGGCCGACATCCCCTCTGAGACCTTGGCAAAATCGCGCATCAACGTGTTCACCGTATTGGCGGTGCGGGCTTGGGAGACAGTAGCTTGGGAAATGGACTGCACCAACTCGTCAATGTGCTGCGACACCTGCACAATTTCTTGGAGATTCTGCTTGGTTACCTCCACAAGGCGGGTGCCTTCAACCACCTGAGCGGTACCTGTTTCCATGGCACTCACCACCTCATGGGTTTCCTGCTGAATTGTTTCTACGATGTGCTCAATTTCGCGAGTTGCCGCTGCCGATCGCGCCGCCAGTTCACCCACCTCTTCGGCAACCACAGCAAAGCCGCGGCCTTCTTCACCGGCACGAGCCGCCTCAATACTGGCATTGATGGCCAAGAGGTTGGTTTGTAGGGCAATTTGGTTAATCAGCGAAATCACCTTGGAAATCTGTTGCGAGGATTCGCCCAAGCGTTTCACCTTTTTGGCGGTTTCGGCCACGGTTTCCCGCAGGTAGAGAATGCTATCAACGGTGGCATCCATCGTTTCACCACTGATGACCGCTCGCTCTGAGGCTTTGCGCGCCACTGCTGCCGCCTCGTTAGCACTGTTGGCCACGGATTCAATCGAGCTGGCCATGGCTTCAACGGCATCTAGCATCCGATTTACTTTCTTGGCTTGCCGCAGCGATTCTTCCGCCAGCTCAGTCATGGCTGTCTCATCCGCCAAGAGGGCGGTGTTCACTTTTTCCGTGGTCGCTTTCACTTGCACCACCACATCCCGCAGACTCTCAATGAGGGAGTTGAAGATGTCGGCAACGGTACCAATTTCATCGGCGGTGATGTCGGCCCGTACCGTCAGATCCCCTTGGGAGGCGGCCTCGACTTCGGTGAGCAGGTTAATCAACTGCATTTGAATGCGTTCCGTACGCTGCTGTTGCTCCTGGGCAAGGCGTTCGGCCTCTTTTTGGGCAGCGGTGGTCTGCTCCAGAAATTTGCTGCGCTCAAGCACCAGTCCGGCTTGGTTGGCCAACTGGAGGAAAGCATCAATTTCGGGCTGCTGCCACTGACGCGGCTCACTGCACTGGTGGGCAATTAAAAGCGCCGCCAATTTTTTCTCCACCAACACGGGAACGACTAAGTTGGCCCGCACCTTCAACGGAGCAAGTTGTTTGAGGTGGCACTCCGTCAGACCCGCATTGAGAATGTCTGCCGTGGCTTGCACGCGCCCTTTGGTGTAGGCATCAACCCAATTTTGACGGAAGCAGGGATCGTCAATCACCTGTTCGAGGGCTTGGGGCCAGCCGACGGCTACAGACTCGGCAACGACTTTGCCGACATAGTTCTCATCAAATTCATAGAAGATCACGCGATCGCACCCCAAAAGATGGCGCCCCTCATTGACCAGATTATCGAGAATTTGCTGGCGATCGCTCTGCTGGGTTAAATGGAAAATACTATCGCGCAATTGTTGTGCCCGCCGAGCCGCCTGTTGGGCTTCAGTGAGGGACTGTTCTAGCCGTTCAGCCATCTGGTTAATCGTGCGGTTGAGGGTTGCCAGTTCATCATCCCCCTCCACAGGCAGACGGGTTTGGAGATCCCCTTCACCAATTTTCGTCACCGCCTTGGTGGCTCGCAGCAGGGGTTGAATCTCGCGATCGCTGGCATAGATGGCAATTGCTGCCACCACAATGGCCGTGACCCCCACCCCTAACAGGAGGGTCCAAGTGAGGTTTCGCAGCGGTCTGAGCGCATAATCGCGATCCGTATCTAGGACAACCGCGGTAAACGGGTGGTTAGCACGGGCGTAGCTAGCAAACTGAAACTTGCCATCAGAGCGGCGTTGTTCAACCAGCGTGCCCACTGCGAGGTTGGTTTCCCACTGTTGACTGAGTTGGGGAAAGACTTCCGCCAAGGGTCGGCGCTGCAACTCTGGGATAGAGGCAGCCACGATTTTTCCCTGCGACCCTATCAGGTAAAAATTTTCATATTGGTTATGCTGATAGTCTCGCAAGGCCTCTTTAAGGCTACTTTTGGGTACCCGTAACCGCAGCACTGCCGTGATTTGCTGGTTTTGGGGATTGATCAGGGGCATTGCCAGAAACAGCCCGAAAGGACGGCTAGGGGCAGGCAGCGACAGCGTAGGCTCAAGCGTTAAAACCAAGCCCCGAGTTTGGATTGCCAGCTTAAAGTACTCGTGATTTTGGAGAATGTTGTTGGCTAGCTGGTTGCCTGCTGCAGATTGGGCAATGACAGTCCCTTGGCCATCGTTGGCAATGATGGCGGCACTGTCGAAACGAGCAGAGTTCTCAACAAACTCATTCAAAACCCCTTCCAGCTTGCGGCGATTCCGCTGCTGAAGTTCTGCAGTATAGTGCCTGTTTAAGAACAGACTGATAAGCCGTGCATCCCCTTGCCGGTCTTGCAGATACTCATTCAGCGCCCTTGCGGCATCCCCTACCTCCTGTTGTTCGAGTGAGATAACCTGCTCTATGAACTGTTGCCGTACCAGTTGATTGGCCACGAAGCCCACCCCCACCATGGGCAGTGTAGCCAAGACAACAGCATGGGTAATGAATTTTGGACGAAGACCCCAACCCCTGCGCCGTGGCGAAGGAGGCGGCAAGGGTTGTTCAGGGGATTTGCCGTTGGTGGTTGCTTTTTTCTCCTCTAGGGGAGGGAGTTGGTAGTTCAATACCGACGGTGGTAGAGGGGGAATATCAAGGGAGGGTTTGGCAGTGGTCATTGTTGGCACATCCTAACAGCATTAACAGCAGGGCTATCCGACATCAACAGCAAGAACACTTGAGCAAGACCTTTCGGCGATCGCTGCCCCATCAAGGATAAAGAACAACTCCTCTCCTAAGCGACAACAGCCTTTGAGGTAGGGAACCAGCGCCGCACTCACTGTACCCACAGGCGATTGAATGGCTCCCTCGGCAAGACGGATGATCCCCCGTACCTCCTTGAGCGCCAATCCTAGGTATCCCTTGGGGGTGTGCAGCAGCGCGATCGTCAACACCGAAATATCCGCATCCAGTGGCTCCAAGTTGAGCAAGTGGGCTAAATCCAGCACCCAAACAATGCGGTTACGAAAGTTCAGCAGTCCCATCACCACTGCGGCCATATTAGGAATCACCGTGAGCTGTTGCGGTGGGATCACCAACACCTGCTGAATCTCAGTCATCGGCAGCAATGCCGTTAATTGGTCGTGGATAACCAAACGCAAATAGGGCGCCCCTTGGGGGCGATCGCGTAGCGTACTCTTTGGGGAATCGCCCCGCCCTTCACCATGATTCAACCAAGGTGCTGCCCCAAGCATCGCTACACCACCACCGACTTCAGTGCCCGCAGGAGATCCTCACGGCTGAAGGGCTTCGTGACATAGGCATCTGCCCCCTGCTTCATTGCCCAAAGGCGGTCTAGCTCTTGGTTTTTCGACGTGCAGACAACAATGGGGAGCTTTTCTGTTTCCGGATTTTTCTTGAGACTGCGGCAAAGTTCAAATCCGCTCATCCCTGGCATCACCACATCCGTCACCACCACATCGGGCTTGTACTGCGTGACTTTTTCTAGAGCCTCCTTGGCATCGGTGGCTGCAATGACGGTATAGCCCGATTCCTGAAGAAGCGAGGTAATCAGTGCCATTTCCGAGGGGGTATCTTCCACCACTAAAACCGTCGTCATGTCATCTCCCAAATGTCAATTCAAATAATCGATTACTGTCAATATACTGCCCACAGGTTGCCTGTACTACGTCAAGTACTGAAACACCATTTTTAAGAGTTCCGCTTGGGTAAAGGGCTTGGTCATATAGTCCGTCGCTCCCACGAGGCGGGCTTTAGCGCGGTCAACGAGACCCGTGTTACCCGTGACCATAATGATCGGCACTGACTTAAAGCGTTCATGGTTGCGAATGACTTTACAAAACTTATAACCATCAATGTTGGGCATCCCCACGTCCAGCAGGATCAGATCTGGATTGAGGCGCATCACCTCCATCAGGGCTTTTACAGAATCATTGAGGGCAATGACTTCAAAGGCATCATCCGCCAAAAACCGCTTAATTTCATTGAGCATGGTCGGACTATCGTCAATGCAGATGATCCGATAGGTACGGTTTGGCACTTTTGAGGTAAAAAAGCCACTGCCCAAATCGCCACTCTCCTCTGTAACGGTAGGCGTGGTTTCCTGCCACAAACTGGCATCAAAACTGGGCAGCAAATCAAAGGGATGTTGCGGCTCACGAACGACTACGGCTCCTTTATCAATCAAGGGTAAGAGGCTACGCACCAAGGCAATTTCATTTTGGTTCATGAGCACGGCCAAGTGGCGGAAGCTAAACCCCCGCAACATCGACCCCAAGCGTTGCTGCTGCTCTGGGGTTAAATTGAGTTGCGCACCACTAAAGAAGTAGGGGCGCTGAAAAGGCGAGACAATTTTGTGGCCAAGGCTGAGCCACTGCTGAATTCGGGATTTGCACTGCTGAATCAGTCGGGTGGCGTCAAAGCGGCTGACAATTGGCACTTCAACATAGGGCACAAGTTGATGGTGACCGCTCTTGAGATATAAAAACGACTCTAGGACTTCAACGATTAGCCCCTCGACTAGATGGCTAAAGTGCTCTGGGGTAATGATGTCTTGAGTAAGCAACCAGCGCAGACTCTCATATTCATAGATCGGGGTGGGGGTGTTGGCCTGTTCCCATTGCTGTCGGACTTGGACACGTAACTCGCGATCCAAGGCGGAGACGTCCCAGCTCAGTTGCCGCAAATGGCGCTCAAAGCGATCGCCCGGTTCAATCGTGTGGGTAGCATAGACAATACTTCCCTGATCAAAGTAGAGAAACCACTGCTGCCCTTGAACGCTCACCCTGAAGCAACCTGTGCCTCCTGAAGTGCTGAGTTGCTGGAGTAATCGTTCCGGCTGAAGCGTTTCTGTAAACTGTGGTGTTCCCCCGCCACTAAAACCGCGATCTGATGTCATCATATTTAGCCTCCGAGCTGCTACCCCCACCGAAGTTTCGTCCTACTCCGGCAGCAACCAGCGATATTTGACAATAAAACCAATTGAGATGTTTTCCTCTCCTTAAAGTGAGAGATGTGCTTCAGAATACTGGTGTGTTGATTATACTAAGCGGTATCGGCGAAAAAATGAAAGAAAACTTCAGAAAAGTTAATGACCTTCACAAAGGATAGTAGACTACACCCCTTTTCTAAAAAATGACGATGCCTCTGCTTTTTTGCGACTGTTACCAATGACCTCTGCACTCGAAGAAAAACTACGGACAGCGTTCTCGCCAGAACAGGCGCACCTACTGGCGGAAGTAATTCGCGAGGCCTATGACGACTTGGTGAAGGCCAAAGACTTTAACGAACTAAAGGCGATTGTCGCGGATCTGGCGCAAGCCCAGAAGCGCACGGAAGAACGGGTGGATCAACTGACTCTCACTGTTGCAGAACTCGCTCAAGCCCAGAAGCGCACCGAAGAACGGGTGGATCAACTGACTCTCACTGTTGCAGAACTGGCACAAGCCCAGAAGCGCACTGAAGAACGAGTGGATCAACTGGCGGCAGCCCAAGAGCGCACCGAGAGAGCAGTGAAACAACTCGCACGCCAAGTCGGCGGCCTTAGTGAAGCCTTGGGTGGGTCGCTGGAAGACCTCGCCCTTGAGGTGGTGCCAGAGATTCTGGAATATCGCTGGGGCATGGAAATTGAGTTCTGTGACCGCGACACCCTCCCC
>NZ_JAVKVB010000019.1:0-40005 GCF_031460975.1 Thermosynechococcus sp. HY213
CCTCCCCCTGCGCAATGGGGAGTATGAATTTGATTTAGTGATTCGGGGTCAGGTGGCAGGGCGACCAATCTTGGTACTCGGGGAAGTGAAAAGCAACATCACCGAATCAGAGGTGGAGCGGTTTTTGAATCTTGTGGCTCAGGTGGCAGCGCCCGAGGAGATTCGCCCCCTCTTTTTTGGCTATCGCGTTGAGCGTGCAGCTAAAGCGTTGATTCGCGATCGCGACGCGGTAATGGTCACCACCCGCGGTAAATACTTCCCGTAAAAAAATCCCCCTCCACAGGGGAGAGGGATCTAGGGTGAGGGCAAATTCACCCGCTCTAGAACGTGAACGTAGTCCGAATCACGCCTTGCAGAATCGGCTGACCAGAAATAACCCCACCCCCATTGGTATTGTTGGGGTTGATAATCGCTGTGAAGATAGGCGTGATGCTGATGTTGTCACTGATGGGGAATTTGTAAAAGGCCTCAATGTTGACCTGATTGGCATTGTTAATGAAAGCAAAACTAGGTGCACTGTTGATAAACGGCGCACCCGCCGCTGCCGCCAGTACTGAACCTGGCACCAACAAGTCTTTGTAGCCAATACCCGCCATAAAGTTATAGGCCATCATGCCAGCAGGGTCACCAGGAATAGAAAACGGTAGGGGCGAAACATTGGGGAAGTAGCCATTGGGAATCCCTGCTACCCCTGCACGGCCAAAGATGCCCAAGCGACCCAGATTGAGCTCAAAGTTGATGCCCCCCGCTTGCGCCTCAATGCCATAGGTTTTGGAGTAGGTACCTTGAAGCTTCACCGCATAACTGTTGCGACCATTGCCAAAGGTGTTGGCATACTCCAACTCCAAGGAAGCTTGGAAGGGATCACCCGCAAACCCACCCCCCGGACTTGGAGGGGCAATGCCAGAATTAGCTCGTCCTGGCTCTGCCGCAAGATACAATGCCCGCACAGTAAAAGGACCTTCATTGGGGTTCCACTGGATAGCAACCCCTGCACCCCCTAGGTAGTTCATGGCGTAGGGCACAATGAAGGGGTTGTTGAGGAAGAAGTAAGTGCCAAAGTCACTAGCAGGAGAGTTCGCCCAGCTATTGGTGTCAATGATATCGCTCGGATAGAACCGTGTCCCTGCAGTAATGGTGATATCTTGGGTGGGCTTAAACGTATAGGCTAGGCGGTATAGCTCCACATTCGGACCAAAGTTCGACCAGTAGTACTGGCTGGGGCTAGCATAAGGAAAAGGTGCTGTGAAAATATCAGTTGTACCCGCTGGAGCTAAAGTTGAACTAGTTTGTAACCCAATACCGTAAGTACTAATGGCATCGCGACCGCCATTGCCCGTAGACAGCGTGGTTTGCAGCAAATCAGTGCCGGTAAAGCTGGTATTCAGGTTCAGCAGCACGCCAGCAATAACGGTGGGATTCGTGCGACCAGGGGCATCGGTAAGGCCAAGTGGACCACCTGGAAAAGGTGGAGGTGCAACCGAAGGATTTGGACTACTGGGACGACCACCGTACTGCACCGACATCACCGCCGTACCCGTGAGCTTGGTCGTTGTCGAGAACTGAGTGGCTTCAAGGGCAGCGGTGCGGGCTTCGAGGTTGTCCACGCGACCGCGCAGGGTGGCGAGTTCAGCAGCGAACTCATCCATGAGTCTCTGAAGAGTGGCGAGGTCTTCTTTGGTGGCAAAGCGATCGCTAATCACATCGAGGCAGGCGTTCAATGCTGCTGCCATTTCATAACGGGTGGCGGCACGGTTGCCACGGAAGGTGCCATCAGGATAACCCGCGATACAGCCATACTTTTCAACCAAGGAGGCGAGGGCTTGGTAGGCCCAGTCGGTGGGACGCACGTCAGACAGCTGCGAGACAGAGGTCACCTGCCCCATGGATTCTTCGTTGGCCAGAAGCTGATTGACAGAGGTAATCGTGCTCGAAGCGTCTGCAATGGTGTTGGGGGCAGGCAGTGCTTCAGAAACTTGGAGATTTTGTGGTTCAGCAGCAATTAGGTTTTCGAAGTTGGCGGGTTCATTCGCGGTAGCAATGTTAGCCCCTGCGACCACACCCAGTAGGCTCAAGCTACCTGCTAACAGGTACGTCTTTTTCACGATGTTACTCCTCACTCACGAGCGTCTGGGTTCGGCAGATGGATAAACTCACTCTGCTGTTCCCTAGTACTTAGCTTACACAATATAGCTTATAATGTGTTGCAAGCCGATTATGCAAGTTCTAATAGATCCTAAGTGCTTCCCCTTTGATTTGTCAAATACTTTGTTTTGATTTGTTGACACTGGAATTTTATTCGTCTGGCTGGCGTGGTACGAGCTGCACACAAGGAGCCTTTCTGATAGAGGGGGTGGCAACCAGAGAAGTTCTGCCTAGTCGGTACAATAGAAAGTACAGCCAAGATTTCATAGATGCAATGACCTCTGTCCTCGAAGAAAAGCTGCGGGCGGCGTTTCCTCCCGAGCAGGCGCATCTGCTTGCAGAAGTCATCCATGAAGCCTACAACGATTTGGTGAAAGCAAGAGACTTCAATGAGCTGAAGTCCATCGTAGGCGAATTAGCTCAAGCCCAAAAACGCACTGAAGAGCAAGTTGAAGAACTCGCCCAAGCTCAAAAACGCACTGAAGAACGAGTGGATCAGCTAGCTGTTGCTGTTGCAGAACTGGCTGAAGCGCAAAAGCGCACTGAACGAGCCGTCAAACAACTCGCACGCCAAGTGGGCGGTCTCAGTGAAGCTCTCGGTGGGTCCCTAGAAGACCTTGCTCTGGAAGTGGTGCCCGAAATCCTAGAACATCGCTGGGGCATGGAAATCGAATTTTGTGAGCGGGATGTCCTGCCGCTGCGCAACGGCAGTGATGAGTTTGACTTAGTGATTCGCGGCCGCATAGAAGAACGACCAGTGTTAGTGCTAGGGGAAGTCAAAAGTAACATTACTGAATCAGAAGTGGAGCGTTTTTTGGATCTTGTGTCTCAAGTAGAGGCCAACGAGGAAATTCGCCCTCTGTTTTTTGGCTATCGCGTTGAGCGGGCAGCCAAGGCGTTGATTCGCGATCGCGGTGCGGCAATGGTCACCACAAGGGGCAAATACTTTCCTGATTGAATGAAGTACCCATCACGCTTCTTGGGTTGGCGCGGCATCTGCTGCATGGTAGGAGCTACGCACAAGGGGACCCGATCGCACGTGGGAAAAGCCGAGTTCGCGGGCAATCTTGCCCAAGGTGTTAAATTCTTCAGGTGTCCAATACTTGACCACAGGCAAATGACTCAACGAGGGGGGCAGGTATTGTCCCAAGGTCAGGCGATCGCACCCCACGGCTCGCAAATCTTTTAGAGTTTGAATCACCTCTGCTTCGGTTTCTCCCAAGCCCAACATCAAGCCCGACTTGGTGGGAAGGTGGGGATTCAGTTCCTTAACCGTGGCCAAGACCCGCAGTGAACTCTCATAGGTGGCACCCCGTCGCACCGGGCCTTGCAAGCGGCGTACAGTTTCGAGGTTGTGGTTGTAGCAGGCAGGCTGTGCCGCCACAATTTGGGCAATGCAGTCCCGTTGGCTCAAGCGTCCCCGATCCATACGAAAGTCGGGGGTAAGGACTTCAATTTCCGTGCCGGGACAGCGTTGGCGAATCGCGTGCATGGTCGCAACAAATTGACCCGCCCCCTGATCGGCTAGGTCATCGCGAGCCACAGAGGTTAAAACTACATAGCGCAATCCCAAGGTAGCCACAGCAGCCGCAATTTTTGCTGGTTCCTCTGGATCAACGGCGGCGGGAGCGTGACCTTTCTCCACTTGGCAAAAGGCGCAGGCACGGGTACAGGTGGCACCCAAGAGTAAAAAAGTGGCGGTTTTTTGGGCATAGCATTCACCGCGATTGGGACAGCGCCCCTCTTCACAGATGGTGTGAATCCGATACTGGCGCACCAACCGTTGCACAGTGGAGATCTCACTGGCTTTGCCAAGGGGTTTGCGCAGCCACGGCGGCAGGGGTTGGGAGATAGTCATAGAGTCGGGTTAATCCTGAAAATAGGGGAGAGGCGAGCTAGATACAAAACTTGATTAACTATCGAGTCTATTTATTAAGTAACTGTAAATGATCCCTAGGGGTGCGCCTAGGGGGCGATCGCTTCTATGGCAGGATCAATAGCGACGTTACCGCAGGTATGCCACAGAACCTATGAGTGATCAGCCACGCCCAACGGTCATTATTACGGGTGCATCCTCTGGAGTCGGATTGTATGCCACCAAAGCCTTAGCTAATCGGGGCTGGCACGTTGTTATGGCCTGCCGCAATCTTGAAAAAGCAGAGCAAGCCGCCAAAGACTTGCAGATTCCGCCGCAGGCCTACACGATTTTGCATTTGGACTTGTCCTCGTTGGCCAGTGTGCGCGGCTTTGTGGAGTCATTTCGGGCATTGAATCGCCCCTTGCGTGCCCTTGTCTGCAATGCCGCTGTCTATTATCCCCTGCTCAAGGAACCGATCTACAGTGTGGATGGCTATGAAATCAGTGTGGCCACCAACCATTTGGGGCACTTTCTTTTGGCCAACCTCCTCCTCGATGATTTGAAGAAGTCTCCCGAAAGCGATAAGCGCTTGGTGATTCTCGGCACGGTGACGGCCAACCGCAAAGAACTCGGCGGCAAAATTCCCATTCCTGCTCCCCCCGATTTGGGTAACCTCGAAGGCTTTGAGAAGGGCTTCAAGAAACCCATCGCCATGATTAACGGCAAGCCCTTCAAGTCGGGCAAGGCCTATAAAGACAGCAAGCTCTGCAATATGCTCACGGTGCGGGAACTACATCGCCGCTTCCATGATTCGACGGGGATTGTCTTTAGCTCCTTGTATCCGGGCTGTGTGGCGGACACCCCCCTCTTTCGCAACCACTTTCCCCTCTTCCAGAAGCTCTTCCCCCTCTTCCAGAAAAACATCACGGGGGGCTATGTCAGTCAAGAACTAGCGGGTGAGCGCGTCGCAATGGTGGTGGCCGACCCAGAGTTTTGCCAGTCGGGGGTGCACTGGAGTTGGGGTAACCGCCAAAAAGAGGGCCGCAAAGCCTTTGTCCAAGAACTCTCGGCAGAGGGCAGTGATGAGCAAAAAGCGCGCCGCCTGTGGGAGTTGAGCGAAAAACTGGTGGGTTTGGCCTAGCCGATGCAGTGGTGGTTGCCCCTCGGCGTTAGTCTTGCCCTTGTCATCGAGACGGGGGCGATCGCCAGCTCAGCACCAGAAACAGTGGTGAGCCAATTTTATCAGTGGTGGGTGCGAAACCAAGATCAAGGCCGCCAACGGTTCTCTCAGCAGCGAGCAGCGTTTACGCCCGATCTATACCAGCAGTTGATGCAAGCCTTTCGCAAACAGCCACGGGATGGCGCTTGGCTAGACTTTGATCCCTTTTCCTTTACCCAAGTGAGTACTCAAGGGGTGAAAGTGCGCAACGTGCGGCGATCGCCCAATCATCCCCAAGTGGCGGAAGTGGATATTGAGGTTATGGTAGGTCTACGGGGGCGATCGGGAACGCCTGTGCCGATTAAAGTACTCCTTCGCCAAGGGAGCGATCGCTGGCAAATTGATAACCTGATCTACCTGAGCACGTGGGACAACCTGCGCTGTCTGCTGCGGGACATCAACCGCTAGTGAACCTTAACGTCTTCTTCCATTCCTCTGGCTGAGCTTGCCGCTATGGTGGAAGTGATCCTTGCCATTGCAGGACGGATGTATGTCACAGCAAGATTTTGGCGTCATTGGCCTCGCTGTCATGGGGGAAAACCTTGCCCTCAATGTGGAGCGAAATGGATTCTCCGTGGCGGTTTATAATCGCACCCCCGCCCGCACTGAAGCTTTCATGGCCGAACGAGCCGCCGGCCGTCGCTTCAAGGCCACCTATCGTCTTGAGGAATTTGTGGCGTCGCTGTCGCGTCCCCGCCGCATTTTGGCGATGGTCAAAGCCGGCAAACCCGTGGATGACCTGATCCAGCAACTCAAGCCACTCCTTGAACCGGGAGACATCCTCATTGATGGGGGCAACTCCCTCTACACGGATACCGAACGCCGCGTTGCTGAAATGGAGGCGGCAGGACTCTGCTTCTTTGGCATGGGCGTCAGCGGTGGTGAAGAAGGTGCCCTCAATGGTCCGAGTCTCATGCCCGGTGGCAGTCGGGAGGCCTATCAAGCCCTCGAACCCATTCTCACCAAAATTGCAGCGCAAGTGGATGATGGCCCCTGTGTCACCTACATTGGGCCGGGGGGATCGGGGCACTTTGTCAAGATGGTGCACAATGGCATTGAGTATGGTGATATGCAACTCATTGCCGAAGCCTATGACCTGCTGAAAAACCTCCTTGGCCTCAATCACCAGCAACTTCATGAGGTTTTCAAAAGTTGGAATGAGACCCCCGAACTCAACTCATTTTTGATTGAAATTACTAGCCAGATTTTCACCTATATTGACCCAGAAACCCATTTGCCCCTTGTGGATGTGATTGTGGATGCGGCAGGTCAAAAGGGAACCGGTCGCTGGACGGTGGAAAGTGCCCTTGAAATGGGGGTGGCCATTCCAACGATTACCGCTGCCGTGAATGCCCGCATCATGTCCTCCATCAAAGCCGAACGGATGGCGGCTGCCCAAGTCCTCCCCGGCCCTGCGGCTCACTTTAGCGGCAATAGGCAAGAATTCATTGACAAAATTCGCGATGCCCTCTACTGCTCAAAGATTTGCTCCTATGCCCAAGGGATGGCGCTGATTGCCAAAGGCTCCCAAGAACTCTTTGATAATCAACTAAACCTTGGCGAGATTGCCCGCATCTGGAAAGGGGGCTGCATTATTCGCGCTGGCTTCCTGAATAAGATCAAGCAGGCCTACAGCGAAAATCCCCAACTGGCCAATCTGCTGCTGGCGCCGGAGTTTCGGCAAACCATCCTCGATAAACAGGCGGCGTGGCGGGAGGTGTTGGTGGAGGCGACCCGTGCTGGGATTGCTGTGCCCGCCTTTGGCGCGTCCTTGGAGTACTTCGATAGCTATCGGCGCGATCGCCTGCCGCAAAATCTCACCCAAGCACAGCGGGATTTCTTTGGTGCCCATACCTACGAGCGGATCGATAAACCGGGAACCTTCCATACGGAGTGGGTACCGATTCAGGAGGCAGGAAAAGCATCCGTTTAAGAGGTAGGCAGTAGCGTTGGCGGCGTTGTTCCCCAAGGGGGCAATTCTTTAGCCTATCTTAAGAATTAGGCGAGTGATTTGCTTGCCCGCGATCATCCTGCACTTTGGGGAGGCCAAGAAGCCTTGCATCCGTTTTTACGACTGCTGCACCACAGCCAACGCTACCAACGCCAAGTGGGGCTTGCCTCCCTCT
This sequence comes from Thermosynechococcus sp. HY213, assembly GCF_031460975.1. Classification (NCBI taxonomy): domain Bacteria; kingdom Bacillati; phylum Cyanobacteriota; class Cyanophyceae; order Acaryochloridales; family Thermosynechococcaceae; genus Thermosynechococcus; species Thermosynechococcus sp. HY213. The sequence continues at coordinate 7,349 of NZ_JAVKVB010000019.1, forward strand.
ACTCTATCCTCAATAAAATTTTTGATCTCGCTCCCCCCGTTCTGATTGGGATTGCTGTGGATCTGGTGGTGAAGCGGCAGGATTCCCTCTTCGCCCGCTGGGGGCTGGTGACCTTTGAGCAGCAACTGTTGGCCTTGGCCGGCCTATCATTTGTGATCTGGAGCTTGGAATCCCTCTTTGAGTATGCCTATGCCCGCAGTTGGCGCAACCTAGCCCAGCAGATTCAACACGACCTGCGCCTTGAGACCTATGCCCATGTCCAAGAGATGGATTTGGCGTTTTTTGAGGAGCGCAGCAGTGGGGTGTTGCTCTCGATTCTCAATGATGACATTAACCAACTCGAGCGCTTTTTGGATGGCGGTGCCAACGAGGTGTTGCAAGTCACAACCACCGTCTTAGTGATTGGTGGGATTTTCTTTTATTTGGCGCCCAATGTGGCGATCTGGGGGATGCTGCCGATGCCCTTTATTCTCTGGGGATCCGTCATCTTTCAGCGGCGACTCGCCCCTCGTTATGCCGATGTGCGGGAAAAGGCGGGACGCCTCAACGAACGCTTGGCTAACAATATCTCAGGTATTCAAACGATCAAGAGCTTTACTGCCGAGGCTTACGAATTGGAGCGCCTGCGCTGGGATAGTGAAGCCTACCAACAGAGTAATCGCCGCGCCATTCGCCTCAGTGCTGCCTATATTCCCCTGATTCGCTTTGTGATCCTCTTTGGCTTTACGGGAACGTTGGTGCTGGGTGGCTTTGCCGCTTTTCAGGGGCGCTTGGATGTGGGCGCCTACAGCACGATGGTCTATCTGATTCAACGGTTGCTCTGGCCCTTGACCCGTTTGGGGGAAACACTGGATCAGTATCAGCGAGCCATGGCCTCAACGCAACGGGTGCTGAATTTGCTGGAAACGCCGATCGCGATTTGTACGGGCGATCGCCCCCTTGATCCGCGCCATGTCAAAGGAGAGGTGCGCTTTGAATGCGTCAGCTTTGCCTACGCGGGTCGGGCGCCGGTGCTAAAAAATGTCAGCTTGCACGTGCCTGCAGGTCAGACGATCGCCATTGTCGGCTCCACGGGATCCGGCAAAAGTACCCTTGTGAAATTGTTACTGCGGTTCTATGAGGTGCAAGAAGGGCGCATTCTCATTGATGGGATGGATATTCGCGAGTATCGGCTGCGGGACTTGCGCCGTGCCATTGGTTGGGTGAGTCAGGATGTCTTTCTCTTCCATGGCAGCGTCTTTGAGAACATTGCCTATGGCAGCCCCCAGGCCACCCTAGCAGACGTTGTGCATGCTGCAAAATTGGCGGAAGCCCATGACTTTATCGAGCAACTGCCCCAAGGGTACGACACGGTGGTCGGCGAACGGGGACAAAAACTCTCCGGCGGTCAGCGGCAGCGGCTGGCGATCGCCCGCGCCCTGCTCAAAGATCCACCGATTCTAGTGCTCGATGAAGCCACCTCCGCCGTGGATAACGAAACCGAAGCCGCCATCCAGCGATCGCTAGCCCACATTACCGCCCATCGCACCACCATTGCCATTGCCCACCGCCTCTCGACGATTCGCCACGCCGACTGCATTTACGTTCTAGAGCAGGGCGACATTGTTGAACAGGGGACACACGAAGCACTCTTGGCGCAGCAGGGCGTCTATTACGGCCTCTGGCAAGTCCAAGCCGGCCAGCTCCTCCCTGAAGGTTAGGGTGTGAGGTTATAGCGTGCCCGCTCAGCGGCTGTTTTCTCGCGATCCAGTTTCAAGATCAGCACTGCCAAGGGGGGCAAGCAGAGATCAAGGGAGTAGCGGCGGTTGTGGTAAGGCCACTCATCCGCCCATTTACCGCCCAAGTTACCCATGTTGCTACCGCCATACTCGCGGGCATCACTGTTAAACAATTCACTATAGAAGCCATGCTCCGGCACGCCAATGCGGTAGTGGCTGTGGGGCTGTGGTGTAAAGTTACAGACGACAACCACAAAATCTTGGTAGTCCTTATCCCAGCGGATAAAGGACACAACGCTATGGCGGTTATCGCTACAGTCAATCCACTCAAAGCCCTCCTGTTTGAAATCTTGGGTGTAGAGGGCAGGTTGTGAACGGTAGAGGCGATTGAGATCCTCAAAGAAGCGTTTGGTTTGCTGGTGGGGTTCGTATTGCAGCAGGTGCCACTCTAAATCGCTCCAGACATTCCACTCGCTCCATTGGGCAAACTCCATCCCCATGAACATTGTTTTCTTGCCGGGGTGAGTGAACATGTAGGCAAATAAACAGCGCAGATTGGCGAATTTCTGCCAGCGATCGCCCGGCATTTTGCCAATGATGTGACTCTTGCCGTGCACCACCTCATCATGGGAGAGCGCCAGCATGAAGTTCTCGCTGTGGTGATACCACATACTGAAGGTGACATTGTTTTGGTGGAACTGGCGGAACCACGGATCCATGCTGAAGTAGTCCAGAATATCGTGCATCCAACCCATATTCCACTTCAGGTTGAAGCCCAATCCCCCCATGTAGGTTGGCCAAGAGACCATCGGCCAGGCCGTTGACTCCTCCGCGATCGAGAGAATCCCCGGAAAGTAGCTAAAGATCACGTGGTTCACTTGGCGCAGGAAGTTGGCCGCCTCTAAATTTTCCCGTCCGCCGTATTCATTGGGTACCCACTCACCCTCTTTGCGGCCATAGTCAAGATAGAGCATCGAGGCCACGGCATCCACGCGAATACCATCAATGTGGTACTTGTCAAACCAAAAGAGGGCATTGGCCACCAGAAAATTGCGCACTTCGTGGCGACCATAGTTAAAGACAAGGGTGCCCCATTCCTTGTGTTCGCCCTTGCGCGGATCCGCGTGTTCGTAGAGGTGGGTGCCATCAAAGAAGGCGAGGCCGTGGCCATCCTTGGGAAAGTGCCCCGGTACCCAATCCACAATCACACCAATACCGTTTTGGTGGCACTGATCCACGAAATACATAAAGTCTTGGGGACTGCCATAGCGAGAGGTGGGGGCGTAGTAGCCAGTGACTTGATAACCCCAAGAGCCATCGAAGGGATGCTCAGCAACGGGCAAGAGTTCAATGTGGGTGTAGCCCAATTCCTTGACGTAGGGAATGAGTTTGGCCGCCAATTCGCGATAGGTGAGAAAGCGTGCCCAGGGCTTGAGTTCTGCCACCTGTACGGGTTCTTGGGGTTGGCCATCAGCACCAATAGGGGGGGCTTCCATTGAGGCGTGGAGCCACGATCCTAAATGCACCTCAAAGACGGAAATCGGCTGCGTCAGGGGGTCGGTGTGGCGCCGTTTTTCTAGCCAGTCGTTATCGCCCCATTCGTAGCTGTTGAGGTCGGTGACAATAGAGGCGGTCTTGGGACGCGGTTCTTGGTAAAAGCCGTAGGGATCTGATTTTTCGTAGATGTGGCCGTCTTGGTTCTTAATTTCGTACTTATAGTGCTCGCCCACACCCAAGCCGGGGATAAAGAGTTCCCAGATGCCATTGCCGCGCCGTGCCATTTGGTGTTTGCGGCCATCCCAGTGGTTAAAGTTGCCAATGACAGAGACATTGCGGGCATTGGGTGCCCAGACGGCAAAATACACCCCTGCAACGCCATCGACTGTGAGCAGGTGTGCCCCGAGTTTTTCATAGATGCGGTGGTGATTGCCCTCGGCAAAGAGATGAATATCAAAATCCGTCAGCTTTGAGGAGCGGAAGGCATAGGGATCGTAGATCACCCGCTCGTGGCCATTTTCATAAATTTTCAGTTGATAATTATTCAGTTCCGGCAGAGGAATGCGGCATTCAAAAAAGTGGGGGTGGTGCACTGGCGTCATCGGATATTCTTGCCGCTGCTCTGGACAGAGGACACTCACCCGTTCGGCATTGGGTAAATAGGCGCGTACCGCCCACATGGATTGGCCATTCTCACTGATCTGGTGACATCCCAAAATTTCAAAGGGATCGTGGTGCTGGTTGGAAACAATGCGGTCAATCTGTTCGGGCGAAACGGTCATATTTTTATACTTTCGTAAAATATAGAGACAATACTATAGAAAAGTTAACAGTTAGAATGCTCCCCTTGACAAGGGCACAGACGCTATTTCTCTGGCTTCTCTTGATCGGTGGCGTGGGCTAAGAGTCCTTGGAGTAGCTCTCGCAATAGGCTCGGTCCTTGGTAAATCCAACCGGTGTAGAGTTGCACCAGTGTTGCACCGGCTGCTAGTTTTTCGATCACATCCTCTGGCGTGAAAATCCCCCCCACCCCAATAATCGGCAGAGTGCCTTGGGTCTCTTTGTGGATAAAGCGAATCACGGCGGTAGCGCGATCGCGCAAAGGGGCACCACTGAGACCTCCCGCCTCGTCCGCCGGCGATCGCCCCGTCTGCGGAATCATCTGGGTTTTTAGCCCCTCCCGTGCCACTGTGGTATTGGTGGCCACAATGCCGGCGAGTTCATAGGTTTGAATCAGATCAAGAATTGCCGCAATCTGCTCCCAACTCAAATCGGGGGCAATTTTCAGAAGCAGGGGCTTGCGGGGGTGATTGGCGGTTTGTAGCGTCTCCAAAATGGGTTCTAGTTGTTCCTTGGCTTGCAGATCCCGTAACCCCGGTGTGTTGGGAGAACTCACATTAATCACGAAATAATCGCCAAGGGGATACAGGCGGCGAAAACTGGCTAAGTAATCCTCTTTTGCAGCTTCCAAAGGGGTGATTTTTGACTTGCCCAAATTGATACCGATGGGAATCGTTGGCGGGGGCGATCGCTCCAAAAGGGCGGCCATGGCCTCTGCGCCGGCATTATTAAACCCCATGCGATTAATCGCCGCGCGATCGGCTGTTAGGCGAAAGAGGCGCGGACGCGGATTTCCCGGTTGTGGCTGCCAAGTGACGGTGCCCAACTCCGCAAAGCCAAAGCCAAAGGCCGACCAGACACTGCGGGCGACACCATTCTTATCAAACCCTGCCGCCAAACCAATGGGATTGGGAAAGCGTAGTCCCCACATTTGCCGCTCTAAACGGGGATCTGCAAGGGCATAGCGTTGCTGAAGTTGCTGCCGCAGCCAAGTGCTCAGGGCACGATCCTGATTAAGCCACCCACAGAGGGAGATAAACTGCTGGTGCAGAAATTCTGGATCCGCCTGCAACCCAGAAAAAAGAAGTGGCCGCAGCAGGTGCCGATAAGGATCAATGGCCATTCAGACTGCCATTCCCCCACCTAAAGGGTTGAATGGTCAACACTATGCCCCTAGTCCAGATAGCCCATGAGGACGGGTGAATCATCAATGATATTAGAAGCCACAGGCCGTTCCCCAGCGGAATAATAGGTTTCAGCAATGTGCAGGCCACTGGTGGTAATCGGACGAATGCCCATCCAATTCACTGTTTCGACAATTTCAAAGTCATCCGCTGCCACGGGGCGCACCCCCATGATGTTCAGGGTTTCAACCACGCGGAAATTGGTGGCCACGATGGGGCGAATACCGGCGGAGTTGATGCTGTCGTAGATTTGCAGGCCACTGCTGAGCACCGGACGCTCGCCGGCATCTTTGATCATGTGCACCACTTGCACGGGACTGGCTTCAATGGGACGCAAGCCGGCACTATTAAAGGTTTGCCATACCACGATGTCGCTGGCTGTGGTTGTGCCTGCGGGGGCAAGAGCCGTTTTTTCGGCAAGGGAAACCATTTGACCGCTATTTTCTTTGGCGGGCGGGGTGCTGCGACGGGCGGGACGGCTAGCTTTGGCCGTGGGTTCTTCGGGGGGTGGGGTTTGAGGCGTTTCAGTCATGGCGATCGCTCCTAATGCAATAATTCAATCCTACAGGTGAATTCGTATGCAAGCATTCTATATCTCTAGTCCTTGATCATAGCAGCCCAAGAGGAGTGCCAGCGGTTTGAGAGATCCCTTTCGGTGCAGGAATGGTTGGCTTTTCAAGCGTGCAGCAGAGGCATCATGTCGCTGGGTGCCCCTTGGCCAATCACTTTGCCACGATCCAGAACAATGGCACCGTCCGCTTGCGCCAGTTCATCGAGACGGTGGGTGACCCACAGTGCGGTGATCCCTTGGCTGTTGACCAGTTGGCGCACGTAGCCTAGGAGTTCCCGCTGGCTATCGGGGTCAAGGAGTGCCGTGGGTTCATCGAGCAATAGCACCCGACAATGGCGAGCGATCGCCCCGGCAATGGCTACCCGCTGTTTTTGGCCGCCACTGAGGGCATAGATGGGACGGCGTTCTAGCCCCTGTAAATTCACAGCTTGTAGGGCGGCACTGACGCGCTCGCGCACCTGCCAATAGTTGAGGGATTCACCATTGAGACTAAAGGCAATATCCGCACCGACACTGGGCATCACCAGTTGGTGATCGGGGTTCTGGAAGACAAAGCCAAGGGGTTGCTCCACATAGACTTCACCGCTTTGGGGCTGCAAGAGACCTCCCAAAATACGCACCAGTGTTGACTTACCACTGCCATTGCGGCCGAGGAGCATCCATAGTTGCCCCCGCGGGATTTCTAGGGACACCCGATCCAGCACTAAAACCTCTGGCGACCAGCCAAAGGAGACCTCTTTGAGATGAATTGCTGGGGGGATTGCCGCCATGGGTTTTTGGACAATGCTCATGTTTTTCGGTAGGGTGAGGATGACCCCCAATTGGGTTGTCGTGCACCAAGTAAGGGAGCGGCTATGCAAGATGGATTATACATTGTCCTCATCAGTATTCATGGTTTGATTCGGGGCGATCGCCTTGAACTAGGACGAGATGCCGATACGGGAGGACAAACGCGCTATGTGGTCGAACTGGCAAAAACCCTTGCAGCCCATCCCCGGGTGGCGCAGGTGGATTTGGTCACTCGTCTGATTCCCGATGCCAAGGTCAGCCCCGACTATGCCCAGCCCATTGAGCGAATTGGCGATCGCGCCCGCATTGTCCGCCTAGCCTGTGGTCCTCGCCGCTATTTGCGCAAGGAAGTGCTTTGGCCTTATTTAGACGTATTTGCCGATGAACTGTTGCGCCATCTTCGCCAAAGTGGCCGCATGCCCGATGTGATCCACAGTCACTATGCCGATGCTGGTTATGTGGGCTGCCGTGTTGCCGGTTGGTTGGGGGTTCCCCTTGTTCACACTGGGCATTCCCTCGGCCGGGTCAAGCGACAGCGACTCCTTGCCCAGGGTAGTAAGCCCGATGCCATTGAGGAGCAGTTTCACTTTACGACTCGCATTGAAGCCGAGGAGCAAACCCTTGCCAGTGCCGCACTCATTATTGCCAGTACCCATCAGGAGGTCGAAGAGCAGTATCGCCTCTACGATCAATACGACCCGTCGCGGATGGCCGTCATTCCGCCGGGGGTAGATACCCGCCGTTTCTATCCAGGGCCTGTCCCTGCCGATTTACCCTTTCGCAAGGAATTGCGTCGCTTTTTAGTGGAACCGGAAAAGCCCTTTATCTTTTGCCTCTCCCGGCCAGTACCGCGCAAGAACGTGGCTGCGTTGCTCAACGTCTATGGCACTGATCCCTTTTTACAGGAGCGAGCGAATCTGGTCTTAGTACTCGGCAATCGCACCGATATTAGCAAGATGGAGGCCAGCCCTCGCCAAGTGTTGACCGAACTCTTTTTGCTGGTCGATCGCTATGACCTCTATGGCAAAGTCGCCTATCCGAAAACCCACACCAGTGATGAAGTCCCCGATCTTTACCGTTTAGCCGCGCAGCAACGGGGGGTCTTTATCAATCCTGCCCTCACTGAACCCTTTGGCTTGACGCTCATTGAAGCGGCTGCCTGTGGATTACCGATTTTGGCGACAGCGGATGGCGGGCCGCAGGAGATTCTCCGCCACTGTCGCAATGGGTTGCTCTTTGATGCCCTTGATCTAGAAGCCATTCGCAGTGCCTTGCATCAAGCCTTTCAAAGTGATAGCCAGTGGCAGACTTGGGCAGACAATGGCCTGAAGGGGGTACAAGCCCACTACTCTTGGCGCAGTCATGTGGAGATGTATCTGCACGCCCTTGCTCAACTGGCGGAAAAATCAGTCTTGCCCGTGTTGAGTGTGCAACGCCAACCGGCTCAGTACCAGAGTAATAAACTGCCAACGACGCTGACACGGAACCGCCTGCTCACCCTCGAACGCCTGTTGATTAGTGATATTGACAATACCTTGATTGGCGATCGCCCTGCCCTTGAGCGACTCTTAACACTTCTGCAACGCCGTCCTGAAATGGGCTTTGGGGTGGCAACGGGGCGTCATCTCGAAATTACCCTAGAGGTCCTCCATGAATGGGGCGTGCCGATTCCCGATGTTTTAATTACGTCCGTGGGCAGTGAAATTCACTATGGCCCTCACTTGGTTCCCGACACCAGTTGGCAGCAGCACATTAGCTATCGCTGGGAACCCCAACGGGTGAGAGACACCCTCGCCGATGTGGCAGGCCTGACGCTGCAACCCCCAGAAAATCAACGCTCCCACAAAATTAGCTACAACGTGGATACCACGGTTCTCCCCAGCATTACACCGGTGTTACGTTTGCTACGGCAGCAGAAACTCCATTGTCGGCCAATTTTCTCCCACAATCAGTTCTTGGATATTTTGCCCCTGCGTGCCTCTAAAGGCGATGCCCTGCGCTATCTTGCCCTCAAGTGGGGCTATCCGCTGCAAAAACTGTTGGTGGCTGGGGACTCTGGCAATGACGAGCAAATGCTGACGGGGAATACCCTTGCTGTTGTTGTGGGCAATCACAGTCCGGAATTGGAAAAGTTGCGCGATCGCCCCCATATTTACTTTGCCCAAGGTCACTATGCCCAAGGGATTCTCGAAGCGATTGAACACTATGGCTTCTAGGGAAACGCCTGCGATAACGTCAAACTAGAAATGCCCTTGGCGCGGTAATCGGCAAGAATCTGAGCCAGTGCCTCCACTGTCGGTTGTCGCGTGGGATTGAGTTTGGGATTGCTCTGCAGTGCCAAGTTGAACTCCGTGCCATCCTGCATCAGCCAGTGACTCCCCCGCTAGCACGCTAGAGAGCTTGGGTTCCTTGAATTAGCCATTCGCCACCAACATTGACTAAAGTAAAGCGTAGCGTTTGATAAAAATCTTGACCAGAGTTCATTATGTAGTGAAGATTTGCATCAACAACGGCTCTATCTGAAGTTAAACCGACAACTTCAGTACTATAAACATCAACGTACTGCACTTTAGTCCACCAATCGATGTATGAACCATAGCCGTTGGGGTGTGCTGAGGCATCATTTTGGAAAGAGCTGGTCAATTGATGCCACGCTGCCTCGTAATTGCCGGCGTTAATCAGAGCATAGTAATTTTCAACAAAAAGGCTGGGATCAGGGAGCAGCTCCGGGTCAAGCAGGACGCGTTCGCTAGCACTTGCAGTGGGTGGGGGCGTAGAAACAGTTTCTGGGGTTGGCAACGGAGATTCAATAGGGGGCGATTGGTCAGGAGTTTCTGCGACTTCAGTAGGGGAATTGGCTAGCGAGGGAGGGCGGGGTTCTAGGCGGTTCGACAGCAAAATTACAGCCATCGCTGCAAACATACTCCCAAAGGCAATCACAAGTGAGCCGAGGATAAACCACGGTGCGAATGATGACTGAGCTGTGGGTACTGATTGAGTCCCAGAGAAGGGTTGTCCTGTAGGCGTGGTAGAGAGGGGTGGGGGTGTGACAACCGGTTCATGGACAATACTGCCTGCCTCAATCATCCGCCAATGTTGATCCTGCCGTTCAACCCGTGCTGGCCTCAGCAATTGCCCTGACTTTTCACTGGGGTGCTGGGGCAACGTTCGCCGAAATAAGTAAGCATCGAAGTCTCCCCTATGCAAGGGAACAAGCCAAGACTGTTGATTGATATCTGTGATCACTAAATAGCTGGGATGAGCAGGACACTCAGTAAAAATGGCACCCTCGCTTTGAGAACCTGAAGGACGCACCAGTGTTCCATAGTTTTGCAGCTCTAACCAATCACTCTGCAAACCACTGTTGTACTTCTCAAGCAGCCAGTTGACCGACGGCGCTAAGCGAGGTGGTGGAGACTCCTCAGTAACCAGTTTAGTAATCAGTGGTGTTTCTAGCGCCTGCATCTCTAACGTTTTTTTTGTTTCTGTCTCTGCATCCGCTACGGCAGCTTCGACTTCCTTGGCGGATTGATAGCGATCGCTGGGTGCAACGGCCAGCATCTTTGCCAAAACATCGCGAAACGTTGGTGTGATTTGGACATACTTTTGCCAATTCCAAGTGTGATGGTAGTTATCAAACAATTCCTTGGGATCTTTGCCCGTGAGTAAGACAATACAGGTCACTGCTAGGGCGTACAGATCGGAACTCGGAAAAACCTGCTCACCTCTAACTTGTTCTGGTGCGGCATAATGCGCTGTATAAATTTTTGTATGCCCCTTCGCAACTTCGGTAACACGGGAAATCTCCTTGACTGCACCAAAGTCAATGAGGTAAAGGCGACGCTGCCCCGGAAATTTACTGTTCTTTGCCGATTGGCGAATGATGTTTGCTGGCTTAATGTCTCGATGAATAGCCCCTTGATCGTGGATGTACTGCAAAACAGGTAGGAGATCCTTTAAGACCTCACGAACTTCCTCTTCACTCAAATAACCGCGATAGGCAAGTTCACACTCAAGCGTATCGCCATCAATAAATTCTTGAACCAGATAAAAATAGTGTTGTTCTGCTTCGCCTGTGCTGCTGCTCACCCGCTCCTGAAAGAAGGCAAATAGGGTAGGAATTTGGGGATGTTCCCCCAACGTTTCTAGGAGTCGTGCTTCTCGCTTGAATAAATTTTCTGCTTTTTGCAAGAGGTCTGGATTTGAGGTTTCAACTTGGAGCTGTTTAATCACACATTGGCGCTTGGCGGGCGTATCCAAATCTCGCCCTAGGTAAGTAATACCAAAGCCCCCCTGTCCCAACAGCTGTTGGGCAACATAGCGCCCCCGCAAAATCAAGGGCATGCCGCAGTTGGCGCAGTACTTTTGGCTAATGGTATCCACCAAGACATCCCCCTCTAGTTCAGGCAGGTCATTGTGGGGATGGGAACACTGGGGGCGGGTGCAGTAGATAAGCATGATTTTGCATCAAGAAGCACCACTTTATTCACGATTAAAACTGATCCAACACTTGGGTGACAACCTCAGGACTCACAGAAATGCCGTCAATCCCCAAATCAATTAACCACGGCAGCCAATGGGGATAGCGAGCGGGGGCTTCGCCACACAGATGGCATCCTAGGTGATGGGCTTTGGCCTGTTGAATCAATTGGGCGATCGCCCCCCTAACGGCAGGATGGTCTTCATTTAATTCCGGTAGTGTTGTTTCGCGATCAATGCCCAACAGCAGTTGCGTCAGATCATTGGTACCAATCGTAATGCCAGCAACGCCAAGGTTGGCCAGATCAGACAGTAAAAATAAAATGGCCGGCACCTCCGCCATTACCCACAGTTCCACACCCGCCTTGGCTGTCAGACCATGCTGGGCAAGAGCCTTTTGACAATAGACCACCTCACTGACACTGCGGACAAAGGGAAGAATAATACGCAGCGGGCAGGCTTCTAAGCGGTGGGCGATCGCCAGCGCTGACAGTTCCAAATGAAACAGCTCTGGACAATGGCGATAGCGACTCACTCCCCGCAGCCCCCAATCCGTTGCCGGTTCAAACTGATGTCCCCCCAAGAGTTGGCGATAGTCGGCTGGCCGTAAATCCAATGTGCGATAAAAGAGGGGACGGGGGGCGATCGCCCGCATAAATTCACAGAGGTGCTGCACCCAGCGATCGCGCAACTGCTCAGCGTCCCCCTGCTCCAACCAATGACAGGGATGGCGATGATCCAAAAAGGCCAACAACATCAACTCTGAGCGCAATAGACCAATGCCATCACAGGGGAGCGATCGCAATAACCGCAGGGCACTGACTTGACTGACATTTACCATGACCGGCAACGGCAACCGCTTGACCGTCGGGAGTGAGGGCGTTTGCGGCGAGGGGGTCGCCACCACGGGCAATGGCTCTGGGGGCAGTTGATAGATAGACCCCCGATGACCATCTAGAAACAGCGTCATTCCTGAACTAATCTGCTGAGTCGCATTTACCACACCGACCACCGCTGGCCGTCCCAATTCCCGCGCCAGAATGGCACCATGACTGGTTAAGCCCCCCTGCTCACAAATCACACCAACCGCAGCACTCACGAGGGGCAACCAGTGGGGTGGAATACTTTTGCTCACCAAGATCTGCCCAGCAACAGCCGCAGGAGCACAGGGGTCTGTAACCACAAGGGCAGGGGCGATCGCCTGCCCCGGCGCAGCGGGTAGCCCTTCAGCTATGAGGGTGCGCTCCACGGCCTGCGGCAAGGGCGCCAGCGGCAGAGGTTCTGCTAAACACTGTCCCCACCAAACCTGTGTCTGACTGCGATGCCAAACCCAGAGATGGAACGCCGACCCGCGACAGGCCTGCTGCAAGTATTGTTCCTCTGCGGGCGTCAGCTCAATTCCCCTTGGGGGCAAAGGAATGCCGTGATGGGGGAGCGTCACACCGCTGGCGATCGCCGGCAACCTTGGATCACTCCCTGTCCACCAGCCTGAGGCAACAATGGTACTCAAGGGGTAAAGCAAAATCGCCACTTTGAGGTGACAAAAATCCCATCCCTGCTGCCAATAGGTATAGAGATTCTTGGCTTGGACAAGGGCAGCAAAGGCCGCTTCGATCGCCTGATGACACAGGGGTAAACTGGGATGATGTAACACGGTTCCACGGCCTAGCCCCCAAGGTAAGTCCACCGCTTCCTGCCAAAGATAGGTGGTGAGAACAAGATGACGTTCTCCCCCCTGTTGTTGCCAAAAGTGATGACAAGCAGCAAAAATTGTTTCTAACTCCCCCACATCCAAAGGGGTTAATTCATGGGTCATCCTCAGTGCCAGTGCCTTGAAATCCGCCGCATTGGGGGGCACCTCTTGCCAGCGATCGCAGGCCGCGTGCCACAGGGGAATGACGCCAGAGCGTAACTGTTGCCAGACATTGGTGGAAATCAGCCAGACAGGATGAGGCGGTGGCAAGATTTTTTGCGCCTCTTGCAGGGCAACCAATGTTGGGGAAAGGGCTTCCGCTGGGTACTGTTGTAGGGGTTCCAGAAGGAGTGATGTCACAAATGCGTTTCCTTAATCGTCCTTGGGGGTCTGGGAGCGGACGATCCGACCTAGGGAGAACTCACTTCCGTTTGCTGACGGCGACGAATGTTGAGGACATCAGTGATTTTTCTAATTTGCGCCAAGAGATGATCCAACTGCTTTGCATTCACAATATCAATACACAAATCAATAATCGCCGTGCGTCCCGGATCTGTGTGGACATTGGCTCGTCGCACATTAATTTGATTATCAGTTAAACGGGTCAAAATATCCTTAAGAATACCAACGCGATCAATCACCTCAATTTGCACATCCACAGGGTAGGTTTGGGGACGGCGTTGATTGACTTTTGTGTTCCAACTCACGGGAATCAGGCGATCGCTCGACACCGACTCTAGGTTGCTACAGCCCTGACGATGAATTGAAATACCCCGACTCCCCAGCGTCACCACGCCAATAATCGGTTCATCGGGCACAGGACAACAGCAGCCAGCAATGTGATAAACCAAGCCCTCCACCCCAAGAATCGGGGAATCACTGGGTTTCGTGGCGGCGGGTACACGGTTAACAGGGGCAGATTCTGAAGGCAGTTCCGGTGGGGTTGTCTCTGGACGCGCTAGGGTAATTGCCCGCAGCCGATTCACCACCAGATTCAACGTAATTTCGCCATAGCCCAAGGCGGCCACTAAATCATCGACACTTTGGTAGTTGCTGCGCTCTGCTACCTGTTGCATCTGCGGTGACTTCAGAAGGGCTTCTAGACCCGCTTTGCCCAGTTCCTTCTCCAGTAATTCCCGTCCCCGCTGCAGGTTTTCATCGCGGCGCGATCGCTTGTACCACTGCCGAATACGATTGCGTGCCGTTGTGGTTTTAACAAAGTTCAACCAGTCCAAACTGGGGTGGGCAGTTTTCTGGGTGATGATCTCAACTATGTCGCCATTGCGCAGTGGTGTATCCAAGGGCACCATCCGACCATTCACCCGTGCCCCAGCACAGTGATTCCCGACATCGGTGTGAATATGGTAGGCAAAGTCGAGGGGCGTCGCCCCCTGTTGCAGGGCAAGGACATCCCCTTGGGGCGTAAAGACGTAGACCTCCTTATCAAAGAGATCATCGCGAATGCTATCGAGATATTCTTGGGCATCCTTGAGGTCATTTTGCCAATCCAGCAGTTGCCGTAGCCAAGTGAATTTTTGATCGCGAGCACTCCACTGTTGCGGCAAGGAATGACCTGTTTCTTTATACTTCCAGTGAGCAGCAATCCCATACTCAGAGACATGGTGCATCGCCAATGTGCGAATTTGCACCTCCAAGGGGCGCCCCCCAAGACCAATAACCACCGTGTGCAGCGATTGATACTGGTTGGGTTTGGGCAAGCTGATGTAGTCCTTGAACCGCCCTGGCACGGAAAGGAAACAGTCATGGACGACGGCAAGGGCACGATAGCACTCATCTTTTGTGGCCACCAGAATGCGAATGCCCGCCACATCATAGATTTCATGGAATTCTTTTTGCTGCCGCATCATTTTTTGATAGATGCTATAGAGGTGTTTGGGACGGCCACTAATTTCTAAGTATCCAAAGCCCATTCCCGATAAGCGGTCATAGAGAATTTGAATCGCCTGCTGCAGTTGTGCCTCGCGATTAGCGCGTTTTTCCGCCACCAGTTCCTGAATGCGGCGGTAGGCTTCTGGCTCTAAATACTTAAAGGCTAAATCCTCTAGCTCCCACTTGATCCGCCAAATCCCCAAGCGATTGGCCAAGGGGGCAAAGACATCACGGGTTTCTTGGGCAATGGCACGGCGGCGATCTTCCGGTAGATACTCTAGGGTGCGCATATTGTGCAGGCGATCGGCCAGCTTGACAACGATGACCCGAATATCTTGCGCCATCGCCAAAAACATGCGTCGGAAACTTTCCGCTTGCCGCTCCGTCTTACTGGAGAAGTTAAACTTCGAGAGCTTAGTGACCCCCTCCACCAGTCGCCGCACCTCGGCACCAAAATTGGCTTCTAGCTCCTCTGCCGTAACAGCGGTATCCTCAATCACATCGTGGAGAAACCCCGCCGCCAAAAGAGCAGGCCCCCCGCCTAAATCTCGCAGAATACTTGCCACTGCCACAGGATGGGCAATGTAGGGTTCCCCAGACGCCCGCCGCTGTCCTTGGTGTAGGTCGTAGGCAAATTGAAACGCTCGACAGACTAAATCATCCCCATTCTCAGGCTCTGGATTTCGCAGGCACGTCGCTAACCAATCGGGTAATTCAATATCAGTCGGCAAGCTAGGTGCAAAAGCGTTCATAGCAGCAGGCGATCGGGAGAGCAGCACAGTGGATTCGAGTACGTATATTTTAGTTCAATTTCATGCCTATCGCGCGAATCCTGATCGTAAAGACGTTCCTAAACCCTCTCAAGTTTTACAGCTAGGGATTGTTCAATTTTGATCTCCTTTAACATAAAAATTAAGGACTTTAATCAGCAAGGGGGAAGCGTATCGTGGGGGTCTCACTCACACCAATGACACGGCACTACATTCTGCGTTTACTCAATCAAGGAGGCGATATTTTTGCCCTCGCCGGTCAAAGTTTAGAGAAAGCAGCGGGCGATCGCGAAGCGTCCCTTGGGGGCGATCGCGAGAACGATATTCTAAATCGCCTAGAATCCCTTGCCCCCTCAGAATTAGCAGCTGTAGAGATGATTGTGCGCCTCCACCGCTCCCTCAGCAACGAGGGGAATGAGGGGTCTCACCGACAGATGCAATTCAAAAGCCTTGAGGAAAAACTATGGCGGATTTTAGGTATGGACTGCCCCTCTGAGAGTCCTCAAGCTGCGCCTAGGGAGCCAGTCATCCCTGTCAAAGAGCAGCCGTCTTTAACGGTGGCTCAAGCCCTCGATCACTTGAACCGCGTCAGTGAATTAGCCCAAAAATACCTTGGCAAAGTCATCGTCGCGAATTACTGGCGAGCCTGCCGCCCTTCTAGTAGTTGGTTTGCTGATTTTGTTGTTACCGATGATGGCTACATCACCTACCACGGGTCGTTAGGAACTGGGAAGACTCTTGTGAACCCAACTCAACAGCAGCAGTTGGAAACATGGTTAGTGAGTTTTGTGGATCAATGTCGCCGTATTCTCCCCCTCTTTCGACAGGATCTGCAAAAGGCAAGACTCTCGGGTTCGTCCCTAGAACCTGAATCAGAGATTACTGCTGTTGCAGATAAGCGCTAGCCCCTAGGGTTTGCAGTTTTTGATTCTTGGCGGTCACCGTCGCGGCCAACTCTTGACGATAGGCCATCACTTGCTCCAGCAGCTTTGGATCATGACTGGCCAATAGTTGGACGGCCAATAGGCCTGCATTTTGGGCATTGCCAATGGCAACCGTCGCCACGGGAATCCCAGCCGGCATCTGCACAATGGAGTAGAGGGAGTCCAGCCCCTGTAAGTGTCGGCTCGGTACGGGTACGCCAATCACGGGTAGGGGAGTTAAGGCAGCAATCATGCCGGGCAAGTGGGCAGCGCCACCGGCACCCGCAATAATGACTTTCAGACCCCGCTGATGGGCATTTTGGGCAAACTCGACCATGGCAAGGGGCGTGCGGTGAGCCGAGAGAATCGCCACTTCATGGGGAATGCCAAAGCGTTCACAGATGGCGATCGCCCCCTGCAGGGTTGGCAAATCCGAATCACTGCCCATGACAATGGCAACCAGCGGCATCTCTGACATCCCTCTTTCCTACTCCCTCAGCAAACGGTGCAACCTCATCCTACAGCCCTTTTCACAGGAGCGAGATATTATTTCTCTATGATTACTGCTGCTGCGATTAAGCAATTTGCCCATCAGTTGGGGTTCCATCGGGTGGGGATTGTGGATTTGCGCGCCTATACCCATGACCATCCTTCTGGGGTGGCTGCCCTACAACGCTGGTTAGCCCAAGGCTTCCAAGGGGAGATGGCGTGGATGGCCAACCCGCGGCGACAGGAGATTCAAGCCGTCCTGACGGGAGCGCGATCGGTGATTTCCGTTGCCCTCAATTACTATCAGCCTGATCCAGAGCCACCCCCTAAGGTGAAAATTGCCCGCTATGCGTGGGGGCGGGATTACCATCGGGTTTTGGGAAAACGCTTGCAAGCCCTAGGGCAATGGCTGCAGGCTCAGGTACCTGAAATGGACTACCGTTGGTATGTGGATACAGGCCCGGTACAGGACAAAGTGTGGGCGGAGCAGGCGGGAATTGGCTGGATTGGCAAGCACAGTAATGTGATTTCGCGGCAGTATGGCTCGTGGATTTTCTTGGGAGAGTTAATCACCACGTTGGAGTTGACGGGCGATCGCCCCCACACTAATCACTGCGGCACCTGTACCCGTTGCTTGGCCGCCTGTCCCACCGGCGCCATTGTTGAACCCTATGTGGTGGATGCCAACCGCTGCATTGCCTACCACACGATCGAAAGCCGTGCCCCGGAAATTCCCCCCGCCATTGCTGCTCATTTAGAAGGCTGGGTTGCCGGCTGTGACATTTGCCAGGAAGTGTGTCCTTGGAATCAACGCTTTGCTCAACCCACGGATGTGGCCGACTTTGCCCCGCGATCGCCCCTCTTGAAGACTTCTCTAGAGGAACTCGCCACCCTCAGCGATGCAGCATGGGATGAACTCACCCGTGGTTCTGCCCTACGGCGAATTAAACCCGCCCAATGGCGCCGCAATGCCCAAGCGGTGCTGTCTGCCAATCGGTATGATGAAAAATGATTCAATGCGGAGGCTCACCTATGGTTCGACGACGCTCCACTCCTTGGATTCATCGTTGGTCACGGTGGTTGATTGGCGGGGTTGCCCTCGCTGGCATGGTGGTGACCGCCTACCTGACGATCGCCAAGCTGACCAATCAAGAGGTCACTTGTCCCACCGATGGCTGTGACATTGTCCTCAATAGTCCTTGGGCAACCGTGTTTGGTATTCCCCTCTCCCTCATTGGCTTTGTCGCCTACACGGGGATGCTGTCGTTGGCGGCCCTGCCCCTGTTGTTGAACCAGCCGCAGCAAAAAGAACTCCGCCGCAATGCTGAAAACACCACTTGGCTTTTGCTCTTTCTGGGGGCAACGGCCATGGCCAGCTTCAGCAGTTACCTCATGTATATCTTGGTTACAGAGATTAAGGCCACTTGTCCCTATTGCATTGCCTCAGCCGTCTTTAGCTTTACATTTTTAATCTTGACGATTATTGGTCGTGAATGGAGCGATCGCGGCCAACTCTTTTTCAATGGCGTGATTACTGCTGTGATTACGCTGGTGGCCGTCTTTGGCATCTATAATGCCCGCATGGCCAACCCTGAGGGTCCTGGCATCCCCATCGTCAATACCTCAGGTGCGGCGGAAATGGCCCTCGCTCGCCATCTCACCCAAGTGGGAGCGGTTATGTATGGTGCCTATTGGTGTAGCCACTGCCACGATCAAAAGGAACTCTTTGGTAAGCAGGCAGTACGGGAACTCAACTATGTTGAATGTGACCCCAATGGTGCCAATCCCCAAGTGGAACGCTGCCGTGCCAAGGGAATTCAGGGCTATCCCACATGGGAAATCAACGATCAGCTTTACTCCGGCACGCGATCGCTCAGTGAACTCAGTCGGCTGAGTCAATACACAGGCCCGATGAACTTCAAGAACCAATAGGGGCAAGGAACCGCAGTGATAGAATGAAGCCAACCGGGCACTACGCAGGTTTTTTATGCTTTCTATTGATACAGCCGCCGAACCCGCCAAGGCTCCTTTTGCCACACCACCTGCCCTTGCCAACATCTTAGTGGTTGAAGATGAAGACCTGATTCGGGAAACCCTTGTCCTTGCTTTGCAGGAGGAAGGCTACCATACCCTTGTGGCCAGTGATGGTTATGAGGCTCTCAATCTCATTAATACCTATCTCTTGACGGATACTAATCCTGAAAAGGCAGAGGTGCATTTGATCATCCTAGATGTCATGCTGCCGGGCATCAATGGATTAGACCTATGCCGCTTAATTCGCCGTGAAGGCTGTACAGTTCCCATTCTCATGATCAGTGCCAAAGGCAGTGAAATTGATCGAGTGGTTGGCCTTGAAATTGGTGCCGATGACTACTTGGCCAAGCCCTTTGGCATGCGGGAGATGCTGGCGCGCTGTCGTGCCCTATTGCGGCGGACGCAAATTCAACAGGCTACAGTGCCAACGGTGCTGCGCTTTCGCGATCTCTGCCTCTATTCCCAAGAATGCCGCGTAACCCTGCGGGGCAAGGAGATCAATCTCTCCCCCAAAGAATATAAACTGCTTGAACTGTTTATGCGTCACCCTCGCCGCGTTTGGCCACGGGAGCAGTTACTCGATCAAGTGTGGGGGCATGACTTTATTGGCGATAGCAAAACGGTTGATGTCCACATCCGCTGGCTGCGGGAGAAAATTGAAACCGATCCCAGTCATCCCCAATACATTCTTACGGTGCGCGGTTTTGGTTATCGTTTTGGTTGAGACTCAGTAAAACAATCCCCATCAAAGCTGCCGGTAAAAGGAGCAGTAAAGTAATTAGCCCCAAATTTGGCGGCAAGGGATAGAGGGGGGCAATAAATTTAATGCCTAGGGCCATGAAGAGCGACACCAGCAAAACCGCCGATAACCACCTTAGTTCTGACAGCCAAGGTGTCATGTTATTTCTCCATCCCTAGGGCACTTTCAAGGGCAGTGGCCATGATGGCAGTGGGGGCGGGTTGGCCAATCCAGTACTCCAAGGCTGCGGCTCCCTGATGGAGAAGCATGGCAAGGCCGTCGAAGGTTTGCAGTCCCCGTGCCATCGCTAATTGCAAAAGAAGGGTGGGGCGAGGTTTGTAGATGAGGTCATAGACAATGGCGGTGGTGGGCAATCGTGCCAAGTCCTCGGCTGTGAGGGGGGTGGTGCCAGTATGGGGACTCATGCCAATGGGGGTGGTATTGACCACAAGGCTGACTTTCTCCAAACAACTGACCCGCTCTGACCATAAAAGGGGATGGAGCGTGATCTGTGGCCAACTGGCAACAAAGGCCTCTAGCCGTTCCCCTTGGCGACCACTGATATAGATCTGCCGACAGCCCAAGTCATAACAGGCAGTGACCACGGCTCGCGCGGCACCCCCATAGCCCAAGACTAAAACAGCAATCTCCGACCACGGGTAGGACTGTTGCCGCAGTGGTGCCAAGAAGCCATGCACATCGGTATTGGTACCCACCCATCCCTTTTCACTGCGATAGACGGTGTTGACTGCCCCCACCTGCTGTGCGAGGTCGCTGACATCCGCCAAATAGGGAAGGATGGTTTCTTTGTGGGGAAGGGTGACATTAAAGCCAACGACATTCAGGGCATCGAGGCCAGCGATCGCCACCCCCAACTGCTGCGGCTTCACCCAAAAGGGCACATAGACATAGTCCAGACCCAAATGCTCCAACGCGGCATTGTGCATTGCCGGTGAGAGGGTGTGGGCAATCGGGTCGCCAATCACCCCCAGAAGCTGGGTGTGGCCAGAGATCTTCGGCATCCGCTCCTAAACCGCCTCGTGATCTTTTTCGCTGGTGCGGATGCGAATGACCTGCTCAACGGGCGTCACAAAAATTTTGCCGTCGCCAATTTCCCCCGTGCGGGCAGCCTCAATAATTTTCGCCACGACCATATCCACTTGACTGTCTTCAACGACAATCTCAATTTTTAACTTTTGTAAAAATTCTACTGTGTATTCGGAGCCGCGGTAGCGCTCGGTTTGCCCCTTTTGCCGCCCAAAGCCGCGTACTTCGGAGACGGTCATGCCGACAATGCCCGCATTGACAAGGGCGATCTTGACTTCATCCAGTTTGAAGGGACGAATAATGGCTTCTACCTTTTTCAATGTCAAACTCCTTCTTTATGGCAACGGGCTAATCTTTATTTAGCATTGGCAAAAGAGTATAGCGTGTAGCAATAACTACATTATCTCCAATCCTCGGGCGATCGCCCAATGGCAAGGTCTCGCGCTGGCTCCAGAAAATAAGCTCTAATAGGGAAGGTAATTGAGAGGGAGTCAAGCATGGGGTGGCAGCGACCCGATGGCCGTCAACCACAGGAATTGCGATCGCACCAGTTTCAGCGGCATTTCACCCAATTTGCCTTAGGTTCAGTGCTCGCCCAAGCGGGGCAAACTCAAGTGTTGTGCACTGTTAGTCTCAAGGAAGGCGTACCCAAGTTTTTAGAAGGCACAGGCCAAGGCTGGCTCACCGCAGAGTACCGCATGCTGCCCAGTGCAACGCGGCCACGGCAAGAGCGAGAATTTCTCAAACTCTCTGGGCGCACCCAAGAAATTCAACGCCTGATTGGTCGTAGCTTACGCTCTGCTTTGGACTTATCCTTACTGGGGGAGCGCACGCTCATTGTGGATGCGGATGTGCTCCAAGCCGATGCCGGCACGCGATCGCTGGCGATTACAGGGGGCTACATTGCCCTTGTGGATGCCCTGAGTACCTTACTTCAGGAAGGGGTACTTAGCGAATCTCCCCTATGTCATCAGGTGGCGGCAGTCTCTGTGGGGCTGATTGATGGCGACCCCTATTTGGATTTGAGCTACGCTGAGGATGTGGCAGCCAGTGTCGATTTCAATGTCGTGATGACGGCCAATGGTCAGTTCATTGAGGTTCAAGGTACAGCAGAGATCGGTTCCTTTGATCGGCCAACCCTCGATCGCCTTCTCGATGTCGCCAGCCAAGGGATTCAAGAACTCATTGAGATTCAACAGCAGGTCCTAGCGGCAAGCTATGAGTGAGCAGGCCATTTACCTCGGACACATCGTCAAGTCCAACTCCCACTGCGATTATGTGGCGCAACTGGTGGATCGCTTGGATGTGCCCCATCCCCCCGCCCCAGAAGACTATGGCTTTGGTCGCTTTGTCAAGCTCGAGGATGAGCAGCGCCACTGGGCAGTCGGGGTCATTTACAACTCTCAACTGTTGAATCCCCAGTTCCATCAGATCAGCCCGCGCCTCACCACCAATGCCGACACCTTTCTCAGTCCCGATTTGGTCAGTGAAACCCGTACACTGCTGTGGATTGCCCTCATTGGTCATTTGGTGACTACTGAGGATCGCCTCTATGGCCAGCAGGGGATGCCCACCCTTGTGGTGCCTGTGAATACGCCCGTGTGGCAATTGACCACTGCTGAGGTGTTGGCCTTTCATCGCAGTGCCCAAGGTCAAGCCCAGTTTCGCTACTATGCCCATTTGTTACGCTCAACGGGGAACTATGCCGCACCCTTGTTGGGGCAAATTCTGGAAACCATTACGCCACTGTTCAGTGGAACTGAACGGCGATCGCTCGAAATTATCAACAAAGAGTTGGCTTGGCGGCATACCTTAGGCACTTTGCGCTAAGACTGGACACAGAAATTGGGGTTTTGCAAATAAACTTCATGAAAAATCCTATGCAATGGTGACAAATTAGCGATACATCTGCTAAGGTCATTAAGTGTGTGAGGAGCGAACCAGTTAAGGGCACCGAGACGAAACACGGCCAGTCGTCGGTGCTCTTTCTGATTTTGAGGCTATGCTGGCACGGGTTTGGAGTGCTGCCGTTCTAGGAATTGACGCGATTCCCGTCGGCGTCGAAGTAGATGTTTCTAGCGGCTTGCCGGGGATTGTGGTGGTCGGTCTGCCCGATGCGGGTGTGCAAGAGGCACGGGAGCGCGTTAAGGCGGCGATTCGCAATGCCGGTTTTAGCTTCCCGATGCGGCGAATTGTTATTAATCTCACCCCCGCCGATTTACGTAAGGAAGGCCCTAGCTTTGATCTCCCCATTAGCATTGGTATCCTAGCTGCTTCAGGACAGGTTGCAACGGATTTACTCGGCGATCATCTCTTTCTCGGCGAAGTGTCCCTTGATGGCACCTTGCAACCCGTGGCCGGGGTACTGGCGATCGCCGTTGCGGCGCAAGCCCAAGGCATGACCGGTCTTGTGGTGCCCATGGCCAATGTCACTGAAGCAGCGGTGGTGCAGGGGCTAAAGGTCTATGGTTGCCACACTCTTGCCGAAGTCGCAGCCTTTTTGAATGACCCCAGCTCGCGATCGCCAGCAGCCAATTCCCTGAGTTTGCATGCCCCACCCTCTCCCCGCTTTAGTCTCGACCTTAAGGACGTGAAGGGGCAGTATCAAGCGCGGCGTGCCCTCGAAATTGCGGCTGCGGGTGGGCACAATCTCATCTTTGTCGGGCCACCGGGCAGTGGCAAAACAATGTTGGCACGGCGGTTACCCACCATCTTGCCGCCCTTGACCTTTGAGGAAGCCCTTGAAGTCACCAAAATTCACTCCGTGGCTGGACTGCTCAAAGAACGCGGCCAATTGCTCCAAGAACCCCCTTTTCGGAGTCCGCACCATTCTGCCTCTGGCCCTGCCCTTGTGGGCGGTGGCAGTTATCCGCGTCCGGGGGAAATCTCCCTTGCCCATCGGGGGGTGCTCTTTCTTGATGAATTAACGGAATTCAAGCGGGATGTGTTGGAGTTTTTGCGGCAGCCCCTTGAAGATGGCCAAGTCACCATTGCCCGCACCCGCCAATCCGTGGTGTTCCCGGCGCAATTTACCCTCGTGGCCAGCACCAATCCCTGCCCCTGTGGCTACTATGGCGATCCAGTGCAACCCTGTACCTGCTCGCCGCGCCAGCGAGAACAGTATTGGGCAAAGCTCTCTGGCCCCCTGCTGGATCGCATTGATCTGCAAGTGAGTGTCAGCCGCCTCAAGCCCGAGGAAATGACCCGCCAAACCCTAGGGGAAGATTCAGCCACGGTACGGCAGCGGGTCTTGGCGGCACGCCAACGCGCCCAACAGCGATTTGCTCAAGAACCCACTCTCCACTGCAACGCCCAAATGCAAAGCCGCCATCTGCGCCAGTGGTGTCGTTTGGATGAGACTTCGACTAATCTCTTAGAACGGGCGATCGCCCAACTGGGACTCTCGGCACGCGCCACAGACCGTATCCTAAAAGTAGCCCGTACCATTGCTGATCTGGCCGACTGTGAAACGATTGCCGCTGCCCATGTGGCCGAAGCCATTCAATACCGCACGATTGATCGTCTGCAATAGACGCGGCTGGTTCGCACTCCTACTGGGTTTCTTAGCCCTACTGCTCATCGGCTGTACAACGGCAACCCAATCTACGAAGCCCATTGAACTCGTGTTTTGGCATGGGGTCAACCCACCCGCCAACCGCGTGATCCTCCAGCGTCTTGTGGATCGCTTCAACGCCCGCCATCCCCAGATTCATGTCCAAGCTCTCTACGTTGGCCAACCCGACCAGCAGTTACCGAAAATTCTGGCCGCAGTGGTGGGCAATGCCGCCCCAGATCTGCTCTGGTATAACCCCACGATCACGGGGCAGTTTGTTGATCTGGGTGCCCTGCGTCCCCTTGATGACTGGTGGCAAGCTTCCCCCTACCGCGATCAAGTTAGTCCTGCTCTGATACCAACAATGCGCTACGGCAACCATTACTGGTCTATTCCCTTTGCCACCAACAACCTTGGAATTTTTTATCGTCCCAGTTTATTGGCTGCCGCTGGCGTGAAAACACTGCCCAGCACATGGCAGGAATTAGAGCAGGTCAGCCAAACCCTAAAGGCACAGGGCATCACCCCACTACTCCTTGCCCTTGGCCAAGGGGAATTTGCCGTCTTTACTTGGTTGCCCTTCTTTTGGAGTGCGGGTGGCAGTCTCGGAGACACACCAGAAAGCGCCCACATTGACACACCCCCCGCGATCGCGGCTCTTGAGTTTTGGCAACGCCTGCGACAAGAAGGCTTAGCGACACTCTCTGCTCCGGAACGTGGTTATGAACTGGATCAATTGATTCGTGGCGAGGTGGCGATGCAAATTACAGGGCCTTGGACGTTGGCGCAACTCCAACAGTCGGGGGTGGATTTTGGCGTTCTACCCATGCCCGCCCTCAAAACCGCCGCAACCGCACTGGGGGGCGAAAATCTCTTTGTCTTTCGCTCAACACCGCAACGGGAAGAGGCTGCTCTAGCCTTTTTGGACTACGTTCTCAGTGAAGAATTTCAGACGGAGTGGGCTTTGGGCACAGGGTATTTGCCCGTGAATGAACGGGTGCGTACCAACGATCGCTATCAGGCCTTTGTGGCACAGCAACCTGCGCTTCGTGTTTTTCTAGATCAGATGGCCGCTGCTCAGGCACGTCCCAACTTCCGTGGTTATACCCGCTTTTCCCAAACCCTTGGACGAGCGATCGAAAGCGTTCTCCTTGGCAAATCAACCCCGAAAACCGCAGTGGAAACCGCAGAGCAACGTTGGCAACTGATGCGCCCGCGTTAAAAGAGACTACCCGCCGCCTTGACCATATTGGCTGGGTTAAAGGCATCCATGGCAGCGGTGGCCTCATAACCACAGTGCACCATGCAGTCACGGCACTTGGGATTGCCACTTTTGTGGCCATACTTCTCCCAATCGGTATTTTCAATCAGTTCCTTCCAAGTTTTGTAATGCCCCTCATTGAGGAGATAGCAGGGTTTTTGCCAACCCAAGACGCTATAGCTGGGCATTCCCCAAGGGGTACACTCATAGTCCTTTTCACCGACCAGGAAATCAAGGAAGAGGGGATTGTGGTTAAAGTTCCATTTCTTCTGACCCGCGCGGTAAGGAGCGAGAATTTCGCGGAAGAGGGCACGGGTTTGCTCCCGTTTGAGGAAGTGCTCCTGATCCGGTGCCCACTCATAGGCATAGCCCGGCGAGATCATCATGCCATCCACCCCTAGGGAACTGACAAAGTCAAAGAACTCCTGCATTTCCTTAGGATCCACCCCTTCAAAAATTGTCGTATTGGTGGTGACACGGAAGCCCTTGGCTTTAGCCGCTTTAATCGCTTTCACCGCAATATCAAAGACCCCTTTGCGATCCACGCATTTGTCGTGCCACTCCCGCAGACCATCGAGGTGAACGCTGAAGCTAAAGTAGGGGGAGGGCTTGAATTTATGGAGATTTTCCTCTAGGAGAATACCGTTGGTGCACAGATAAACAAACTTCCGCCGTGCCACCAAGCCACTGACAATTTCATCAATTTGCGGGTGCAGCAGGGGTTCCCCACCGGGAATGGCAACAATCGGTGCACCACATTCTTCAACGGCGCGGAAGCATTCCTCTGGGGTGAGATATTTGCGCAGGACTTCAAGGGGATGCTGAATTTTACCGCAGCCCGAACAGGCGAGATTACAGCGAAAGAGAGGCTCAAGCATCAAGGTGAGGGGAAAGCGCTTTTTGCCCTGTAGGCGTTGTGAGATGATATAGGTCGCGACTTCCACTGCCTGCTTGATGTGGACTCCCATGGGCAATTCTCCTCAATGTGGCTAATTTTCTAGCCAAGACGCTTAATAGATGTTTATAGTTGTAGCAGCTTTGTGGGCGATCGCCAAAGTGTCCTATCAGGTTTGCAAAGTGGCACACTATGCTCGTGCTCAAGAGGCTAGCGGCAGCGACAGTGAAAATTTTTGCAAAATCCCCTAGCCAATCTTGACAGAGATACCTATAATCAGAGACCATTAAAGGTACTGTAGAAAAATCCCTTTTGCTTAACCTCCATAGCCTAAGAGACCAAAGGTTAAGCATAGACTTTCATCAAGGCTGGCATGGGGTGACATCTTTTCCTTCTGCAAGTCGTGCAGAGCTTTTTAGGTATCACCAGAGTTGCGTTCTGCGTTCCAATGCCAACCCACCTCTACAGGAACCCTTTTCCCAACCATCTTAAAGCCAAACTTGCACGCGTCCCTTACAGGGGCAAGAGTGGCTCAACACTGTGTTAGATGCCTTTAGCCCATTCATGCTGACGTTTATTTTGTTAAGAAATTCTAAGGATAATGAATGCCTAAGCAAATTATTATTGCCGAGGAACATCGGCTAGCGGCGGTCTTTGCCGAAGATCAAATTCAAGAATTAATCGTGGCCACGGGCACCCATCAGGTGGGGGACATCTACCTTGGGGTGGTTGAAAATGTCCTGCCGGGCATTGATGCTGCCTTTGTCAACTTGGGGGATGCCTCCCGTAATGGCTTTATCCATGTCACTGACCTTGGCCCATTGCGCCTGAAGCGAACGGCTGGGGCAATCACGGAATTGCTCGCACCGCAGCAAAAAGTGCTGGTTCAGGTCATGAAGGAACCCACGGGCACCAAGGGGCCACGGCTGACGGGAAATATTTCCCTGCCTGGGCGCTATCTCGTGCTGATGCCCTATGGTCGGGGGGTGAATCTATCGCGACGGATTACCAATGAGGCGGAACGGCATCGGCTACGTGCCTTGGGCATTTTGGTCAAACCCGCTGGCATGGGGCTACTGGTGCGTACAGAGGCTGAGGGTGTCTCCGAAGAGGCCATACTTGAGGATCTGGAACTCCTGCAACGGCAGTGGGAAACGATCCAACAGCAGGCGGCCTCCAGCCGTCCTCCCCAGCTTCTGGGGCGCGATGATGACTTTATCCAAAAAGTGTTGCGGGATGTCTATAGCAGTGATGTCAACCGCATTGTGGTGGATACTCCGGATGGGGTCAAACGGGTCAAACAGCACCTGAAAAACTGGAATGTCAATAAGCCGGTGGGGGTTCTCATTGACTATCACCAAGAACCCATTCCCATTTTGGATTACTTTCGGGTGAATGCTGCCATCCGTGAAGCCCTGAAACCCCGTGTGGATTTGCCCTCCGGTGGCTATATCATCATTCAACCAACAGAGGCACTGACGGTCATTGATGTGAACTCTGGTTCATTCACTAGTTCAGCCACCTCGCGGGAAACAGTGCTGTGGACGAACTGCGAAGCGGCTACGGAGATTGCTCGCCAACTGCGACTGCGCAATATTGCTGGCGTGATCATTGTGGATTTTATTGACATGGATTCCCGCCGCGACCAGTTGCAACTGCTGGAGCACTTTAGTAAAGCCCTGCGTGCTGATAAAGCTCGCCCCCAAATTGCTCAACTCTCAGAACTGGGGCTGGTGGAACTGACCCGCAAACGTCAAGGGCAAAATATCTATGAACTTTTTGGCCGTCCCTGTAGTGCCTGCGGTGGCTTGGGTCACTTGGTGCATTTACCCGGTGAACCGGAGGATAGCCCCGGCGAAATTGTCGAGCGATCGCCCATGCCGCGTCCACCGGAGCCACGCCGCAGTTTAGAATCCCGCACTGAACCCAATGGCTTTGCCAGTAGCAGTCTAGAGACCCAACTCATTAACCACCCTGACTATCAAGCGGTAGGGGGTATTCGCCCGCGTGCTTCCCGCAGTAGTCATCCACCAACCCCCCGCAGTCCTCGTCGTGCCTCTGAAAATGGCAATGGTCGCAAGGTGATTACCACGCCTACAGAAACGGTGCCGCCGCCAGTGGTCAAAGTGGAGAGCCGTCCGCTGCGCCCTGCCCGTCCTAGCCGCTCTGAACCAGCGGAAGTGATTACCGTAACAATGACGGATCAAGAGCAGGCGGTCTATGCGGAAATGGGAATTTCACCCCTTGTGTTGCACTCTGAGGAGGTGAAGAATCCGCGGGGAACGATTGTGATGGTGGCACGCCCCGGCCAAGACCCCCTACCCCTGCCCCAGAAAACTGCACGACCCGTTAGTGAGGGAATGCCTGAGGATATCCCAGAGACTGCTGATGAGCCGCCCGCCCCTGTGGTTAGCACGATTAATGTCGAGCCGATTCCAGCCACTGCGCTGCTCAATACCAGTGAGCCAGAAGTCACGACCGAGTCTGAATCCGGCGGGGAAGCATCCACCCCAGAGGCCTCCGTGCCCGCAGGTCGGCGGCGGCGGCGACGGGTCACCACTAGCGAGCAGCTCTCCCTCGATGCCAATACTTAGGCTCAGCAATGTTGGGGGATCTAGACCCTGCCCTCATCCAAGAGTGGCTCAAGGCTGCATCGGCAGAACTTCCTCAGGGGGAACCCCTTCAACGGCTACCGCGGGTGGGGTCTGAAGCCTTTGCCTTTGCCCTTGTTACCCCAAAGCACCAGTTTACCCTTGGGTGTTCCAATTTGCGCTTTCCCTTAATGAGCGCAATTAAGCCCTTCTTGCTGCTGTATGCCTTGACGCTGTGGCAGGAGCAGGTGTGGACGTGGGTGGGGCAGCGCCCCTCAGATTACCCCTATAACTCTGTGTTGCAGTTAACCCTTGATCAGGGGTGGCCGCGCAATCCCATGATTAATAGTGGAGCGATCGCCCTTGCTAGCCAATTGGCTGATGTTGGCGGTGTTGCGGTCTTTCAGACTTGGCTCAATGAGTGTGCGGGTACGCAGTTGCAGGTGGATCAGGAGGTGTTAGCAGCCGTTTATCGCCATCCCAACTGGCAAAATCGCACCCTTGCCCACTGTTTAGTGGAGTCTGGACGCATTGCCGATGCCGGGGTTGCCCTTGAGATCTACAATCAGGTGTGCTGTTTCCAAGGAACGATTGAGGAAGTGGCGCGCTTGGGTCTCCTGTTGGCACTGCCCCATGACAAGGTGAGCGATCGCCATCGTCAGCAGGTGAATGTGCTCATGCTCACCTGTGGCCTCTACGAGGACTCCCCCCGCTATGCCCTAGAAATTGGCTTGCCCGTGAAATCGGGTGTGAGTGGTGTGATTTTGGCCATTGTGCCGCGACAGGGGGCGATCGCCTGCTACAGTCCACCCCTCGATCGCAGTGGCAACTCGATTTTGGGTCTATACCTGCTCCAGCGCATCAGCCGCCACCTCGGCCTCAGTCCCTTGGGCTAACTGCACCACCAAGCGGCGATCCGGTTCCTCTCCATAACTAAAGGTTTCAAGGCGATCGCTCTCTACCTTGATGAGACTGTGAACAACACGCCGCTCTGCTGCAGATAGGGAGCGAATTTCAACGGGTTTACCGGTGTCGAGGACTTGGGCAGCCACCTGATGGGCAATCTCCTGCAACTGGCGATAACGGGCGCGGCGATAGCCCGCCAATTCCAAGGTAAAAGCCGTTTGCTCCTCCCGCGATCGCCCCAAATTCAACGTGGCATTGAGCAGATATTGCAACGCATCGAGAGCTTGGGCATTGTTGGCTAGCAGGGATTCAATTTGCGCAGCACTCAGGGACTGGCGATCGATCTCTAGCCAGTGCCCCGGCACCACACTTGCCAAAGGGGACTCCACCACAGAAACGGTTGTCTTAAAGCCTGCTAGAGCAAGCACCTGTTCCAGCCACGCACACCCCGCAGCAATTGGATCAGCGGTCATGCCTCCCCTCAACTTGATGGATGACGCTTGGCTTTAGTGGCCTTGGCACTTTTAACCCCCTTGCCCTCAAAGGGGAGAGCAGCCCGATTTTTAATCGCTTCAGCCCGTTCCTGCTCCTCCACGAGTTTTTGCAGGTTCTCTGGCAGCGGCTCCTGTTGGAGAATAAAGGTTTGCACCGTCTGGAAGATGTTGGCGATTAGCATATAGAGCAGCACCCCGGCCGGCAGTGGGAAAAAGAGGAACATCCCAGAGAAGATAATCGGCGTCAATTGATTCACAGTTTGCTGCTGCGGGTTATTGCTGCTGCCTTGGCCAGAGAGCAACTGGTTGACGTAGAGACTGACGCCAAAGCCAAGGATCATGATCAGGATATCCCAGTGGATCGCGCCCCAATTAAACTGGCGTGTGCCATCGGGCAGCGTGATGAAGAGTTCCCCTTGATCAATGACACCCACATGGCCAAGGGCAGAGATAAAGAGGAAACCTTTATCCGCCGCAATCCCCGGAATCGTTCCCTGAACCGTTACATCACCGGGTTGCAGGGCTTGCAGATGCCCCTCACTGTCAATGGTTGCCCGCTCTTGACCGCGAATAATTTGCCACTTGGGTTGCAGGTGACTATTGGGATAGGCGGCGGCCAGTTCACTAAAGGGTTTCCCCTCCTTGGTTTGGAATTGGAGATCCACCGTTTGACCCACTGGAATCTTGGTACCGCTGGGAACCACCGCCTGAATGGGGAAGTGGATGCCCTCATCAACGTAGATATTTTGCGGCTTAGTGGCAAAGGGCTGGGCTAAGACAGTTTGATCAGGGGGAACAATTTGTAGGTTGAGCTGGTAATTCACATCGGCAAAGGGTGATCCGCGGAGCGTGGCAAAGAGAGCAAAGAGAATCGGCAACTGCAACAGCAGGGGGAAACACCCCGCCAAGGGATTACCAAACTCCTTGTACACCTCTGCCATTGCCTTTTGCTGTTCGGCAGGATTATCCTTGTATTTCTGTTGGATTTCCTGCATCCGTTTTTGCATGATCGGCTGCACAACTTTCATGCGCCGCATATTGCGAATGGATCCCGCACTGAGGGGATAGACGGCAAAGCGCACCACCAGTGTCAGCGCCACAATCGCAAGGCCATAGCTGGGCACAATCCCATAGAAAAAGTCAAGGATTGGCAGCATGACATTGTTGGAGAGGAAACCGATACCAAAATCCATGGAATCCTGCAATTAAGGGTGAACAGTTAACAGAACTATCTTAGGTCTTAAGAACCAATCGCGCCACTGACACTTTTGGCAGCGGGACTCAATTTGGCAGAAATATAGTCATAAATTTCACGGAAGCGGGGGACAGCACGCATTTCTAAGCGGCTACCATCTTTGAGGGTGACGACCATATCACCGTAGGCGCCCCAGCCGCGAGGAACGGTGACGACTTTGGTGATTTCGCTATAAATGACATCGGAGCGATCGCGCCCCATCCAGCCGCCTATCACCGTAATCCGCCGATTGGTAATGCGGTAGCGCAGCCAGAGGGCACGGACAATGGCACCAACGGTAAGGGGCAGACAAATCACCGTTAGCCCCAACAGTAAGTTGATCACCAAGTCACCCCAATGGGGACCGCCTTCGTAGAAAACGTCTTCGGAAATTCCCGGCATCGTCAGTACCCCTGCTTTGGCCATTAACTGCGTCAATTCAGCGCGACAGTCCTCGTCACTCACTTGCAGTGCCGCCTGACGCACTACCACAATCATATCCCACCCTGCGGCTATCTGCAGTAAGAGTGAGCCGATCACCCGTCGCCATTGCCGTTTCAAACGGTTGCGATCGACGGCTCGCTTACTCACCTTTTTGCTGACCACAATGCCCAGCCGTGGTGCTGCCTTGACGGCTTGGGGCGCCAGCCAAAGAACGGCCAGTTTGCCGTGGTGGGCGGTTTTGTGTTGATAGACGCGGTCAAAATCATGGCGATCGCGCAGGCGATGTTGACGAGGGAGCACTAGACTGCAAGCCGTGCCCGTCCTTTACGCCGCCGTGCCTTAATGACGTTCTGACCCGATTTGGTGCGCATGCGCGCGCGGAACCCAGAGGTGCGTTTACGTTTGCGGACAGTACCGCCCAGTGTACGTTGCGTCATGGCTGTTGCAGTTATGATGGTTAATCAGAAAAAATACTGCCCCAAGGGGCACGCCCTAGTCAGTCGTTAGAGCGATCTACAATCGTATCACTTCCCGTGAGGCAGCGGTAGCCCTGCAAGGCTATTGCCGTCTTGGTCGTGTTGCCTATCATTGCTCACATCCTACGGACGAGGTTTGC